>JBEKNU010000109.1:0-23177 GCA_049522495.1 Terriglobia bacterium | reverse complement strand
GCCGTGTACATCATGATTCTGCCCTCTATGGGCGTGGTCAGCGAATTGATAGCGTGCTTCGCCAAAAAGCGCATCTTTGGTTACAGTTTTGTGGCGTTTTCCAGCGTGGCCATCGCGGCGGTATCCTTCGTCGTCTGGGGCCACCACATGTTTGTAAGCGGCCAATCGGTCTACGCCGGCATCATCTTCTCCGCGCTCAGCTTCGCGGTGGCGATTCCTTCCGCCATCAAGGTGTTCAACTGGACGGCCACGCTCTATAAGGGTTCCATTTCCTACCAGGCGCCGATGCTTTATGCCCTGGGCTTTATTGGCCTTTTCACCATGGGCGGGTTGACGGGCCTCTTCCTGGCGACGCTCGCTGTGGATACCCACGTCCATGACACCTACTTCGTGGTCGGTCACTTTCATTACATTATGGTGGGCGGCGCGGTGATGGGGTATCTGGGAGGCATTCATTTCTGGTGGCCCAAAATCACCGGGCGGCTTTATCCCGACGGTTGGGCGCGCCTGGCCGCGGCGATCATCTTTATCGGTTTTAACCTTACGTTTTTCCCGCAATACATGCTGGGATATCTCGGCATGCCCCGGCGGTACGCCATCTACCCGCCAAAGTTCCAGGTGCTGAATATCATGTCATCGGCAGGAGCGTCCATCCTGGCGGTGGGCTATGCCATTCCCCTGGTTTATTTGATCTGGTCGATGCGCTATGGACCGGTGGCGGGGCCGAATCCCTGGGGCGCCAAAGGCCTGGAATGGGAGACGCCTTCGCCGCCTCCCACCGAGAACTTCGAGCAGACGCCCGTGGTGACGGAAGAAGCTTACTCATACGGTAAGTAGGGCCGAACGGCGTTCGGCCCTGGGGCGAGTGCCGCTCGCCGGACGTTCATAGCAGGAGGTTCAGGTTGGTTGACAGTCACGCGGCGAGGGCGCTCGCGCACCAATTCGAGGACCTGGAGCAGCAGCACGAGGCCGCCAGCCTTGGCATGTGGATTTTCCTCGCCACCGAGGTGATGTTCTTCGGCGGGCTCTTCGCGGGCTACACCATCTATCGCAACCTCTACCCGCCTGGTTTCGAAGCGGGAAGCCACATGCTGAACGTCACCATCGGCGCCATCAACACTGCGGTGTTGATTTGCAGCAGCTTGACCATGGCGCTGGCGGTGCGCGCTGCGCAATTGGGAAAAAGGAATGCCCTCGTGGCGTTCCTGATGCTGACGATCGCGCTGGGACTGGCGTTCATCCTCATCAAACTGACGCTCGAATGGCGGCATGATTATTTGGAAGGCTTTGCGCCCGGTCTGAATTTCACGTTTGCCGGACCCAATGCCAAATCGGTGGAATTGTTTTTCTGTTTCTACTTCATGATGACGGGTGTCCACGCCCTGCACATGGTGGTGGGCGTGGGAGTTCTTGGGGTGTTGCTGGTGCAAGCGTGGAAAGGCCGCTTCGGACCGGAGCGCTTTAATGCGGTGGAGACCGCCGGCCTCTATTGGCATTTCGTGGACATCGTCTGGATTTTTCTCTTCCCGCTTCTGTATTTAATTGGAGGGCGATACTGAATGCAGGGTCACGTGGTTCGAAAGAGAATCTATTTCTCCATTTTCGGCTCACTCCTGGCGCTGACCGCCCTGACCACGGGCATGGCGTACGTGAACTTGGGCCAATGGAACACCATCGTGGCGCTCATCATCGCCTGCTGCAAGGCGACGCTGGTGGTTCTGTTCTTCATGCACTTGCGCTGGAGTCCGCGCCTGATGCGCGTGGTGCTGCTGTCAGCGCTCCTCTGGCTTGCCATCCTGATCAGTCTGACCACCACCGATTTCTTTTCGCGCGATTGGACGCCGATTCCGGAAAGCTGGGAATCGTCCCTGTTGCGCCCACCCACCCTGCCCGGAGATTTGCTCCACCGGCGGTGACATCATCCCTGCTCCGGCTCGTTTCCGCTCTTGGCGCGCCGCCGCGCGCTTGTTCTTGCGCGATTGCAATCGTCAAGCTGGCTACGCTATAATCCGACCGCGTTCCTCGCATGGAGTGGGTGTTCTATGTTTCCGAGCTCGTGTTTCCGCCGGACTTGCTTGTTATTGCTCATCTTTCTTCTCTTTCCATTTTTGAAAGTCGGGGCCATCCAGATGATGGGGCGCGGGGCGGCCAAGGTCAGGAAGAGCTCTGCTTCTCCGGATACCAGTGAGGCGCCAAAGCCCCAATTGTTGAATGCCGACTCCAACCCAACCTTGCGGTACCCAGTCTCGGTCTGGGAATCCTCAGTTTCTTGTGGGTGGCTCGACGTGACCCGGACCGGCGTCACCTACACGGTGGTCGAGTCGGGAAATAAAGGCAGGGGGGCCTTCGGTAAGAAGTTCATGGGGGCAGGAGGAGTTCAGTATCTGGTTGCCCCGGCGGATGCAGCAGGCAGCGAGGAGTTTGAAGTCAGCTTCAGCGAAATCACCAATAGCAGGCTCATAAAGAATTTCCTGCAAATCGCCTTTGCCAAAAGAAAGCTGCTGCTCATCTACTTACCGCAGGACTACTGGGAGACGGTAGTGGGAAGGCCGCGCGCCTTCGGGGAGTTTGGGCAAAGGAACCCGGCAGGGACGATGGCCGTCCAGCGCGCCATGCAGAGTTTCGACAGCGTCCTGGCAGAGGTGAAGCCGCCAGTTCCTCCCTCCCTGGACGTCACCTTGCACGCCGAACCGTCCTCGGTGGAAAAAGGCCGTACCGTGGCGCTGGTCTGGACTTCCAGCAACGCCACCAGCCTTGATCTTGAACCCGGCGTCGGCCGAGTGGCGGCGGCGGGGGGAATGTCGCTGATACCGCAGGACTCCACCAATTACACCCTGACCGCTACCGGCCCGGCGGGGACGAAGGTGGCCAGCGTTTATGTAACCGTGACGCAACCCGCACCCGCTTCCGTGCCCACGCTGGTTTTGACTGAGCCCTCCGCCGGCGAGGGGCAAACCGTGGAGGTTGCCAGTTCTCCCCTCATCATCCGCGGCGTGGTGATGGATGCCTCCGGCATTCCCGTCGTTACCATCAACGGGAAGTCAGTAACTATGCGCCCCACCAGCGCGCAGGCAGCCCAATTCACGTCCGACCCCCTCGCTCTCCAGCTTGGTGAAAACCGCTTTGAGGTGAGTGCCATCAACAGCGCCCACGGCCAAGCCAAAGTGGCCTTTGTTGCTCACCTTACCCCCTCCACACCCAAAGCACCGCCTCCCGAACCCACCAACTCCAAGGGACTGGGTAAGGCCGAAATAGTCAGCTTGTTGCAAGGTGATGTGCCCAGCGCGCGAGTGGCCGAGTTGGTGAAGGAACGTGGCATCAAGTTTGTCCCCACGCCGGACGACCTGAAGGAAATCCGCGGCGCGGGTGGCGGCGATGACCTGATCGACGCCATCAACCAAGCTCCGGCCTCCGCCAAGTGACGGTGAGATCGCGGCACGCAGGCGCGGGGGCTTTACTGCAATTGTATGTTGACAGGGTTCGTAAAGGGCTCCGAGGGGTAGGCGGTCCACTTTCTTGTCGTAATTGAATAGACCCCGATGACGAACTGCACGGACTCACCATCGCGGCTCAACTCGGACTTGGGAATAGACCAAAGGTAGCGAGTCGAGTCGCCCGCGTTTTCCACTTGCAGTGTTCCACGGCTGTGAAAGGTCCCGCATAAAGTAGTCTTGCCGGGCCCCAGCAGATAACTCGTGCAAGGGCGCTCGTCGTTCGTCAGCCCGTACGCCGTGTCGCCGCGATCGATGCGTCCGTCGCCGTTCACATCGACATACAGCACGGGGGAGTCGCCCGAATGGACTTGCAAAGTGAGTTTGGCGTTTTCCCCCAGGCTTTCGTAGAAGAGGGAGACGCCGACTGTTGCCAGCAGCGGTTTCGGCCCCGGAAGCGCCGCGGGCGGTTGCACCGCGCTCACTAGGTTCGGCGTGTAAGTGCGGGTCTCTCCCGTGGTGAGTTCCAGCGTTTGCACCTTCTCCTTGAAACCTTCCGCCGAGACGCGCAACACGTGCTTTGCCGGTGACAGTCCCGGGATCTTCAGGCGTCCTTCGCGGTTCACCTGTCCTTTAAATTCATCATCCACGTAAATCTCGGCGCCCTTGGGAGCGCCTTCAATCTGGAGCTGGGCCGGGGCAGGCGCGGCGGGAGGGGCGGTGGGCAGTGCAGGCTCCGGTTTGGGCGGCGGAGGAGCGAGTTGGCGTAGTGTTTCCAGCAGCTCAGGCGTCGCTCCGGCCCCGCGCAGTTCTTTTTCAATTTCAGGTGTGACTTGAAAGCCGATGCCGCGCTCGCGGGCGATCTCCGCCACGCGATCCATTGCCACCCCGCCCTGGAGCAACTTCATAACCTGGATTTTCGAAAGCGGCGGCTTCGACGGCGTCTGCGTCCAGGCTCCACGCCCCACCAGCAGGCACAGGAAGCCCACCATGAAGAGCTGAGTGATTTTGAAATTGCGCCCGGGCACGGGCAATCTTCACCTCATCCGTTTCTTCCCGAGTGCCGGCACGCTCACGCCGCGCGCAGGGACTTCAGGCAATTGGGGCAGGTATTCTCAGTCACCTTGACCGGCCTGCCGCAGGAGGGGCAAAGAAGCGTGGCTGCCGAAGGCTCCTGCCGTGCGCGGTCTGTGAAAGGAAGCACCGTGGCCGGGATTCCCTGCTCCTTCGCCGGCGCAAGCTCCGCGCGTTCTGAGTACCCCATCACCAGCGAGTTTAATCCTATCCCTGAAAGCACCACACCCCCGATCAGGAGCAGGAATGAAAATGCCAGCGGGCCAAACTGGATGATGCCAAAACGAATGTCGCGCGGGTCGCTGGGGTTGTAACGAATCGGGTGGTGAGTTCCCGGCGCGTACATCCGAGCCAGATTCGCAGCAGCTTTCTCGTAAGTGTTGGCGGTGTAAACCGAGGGAGCCTCGGTGGTGTAATCCCTGCCGCTCACCGTGTAGCGAAATTCGACTTTTGGTGTGTAGCGATGAATCGGCAATCCGCCCTTGGCGTAGGGAACCTCCAGGACTTCTCGCACGGTGCCGCGCACCACCATGCCATCTGTGCTCGGCCATATATTCCATACAATGTGAAGCTGGCGGCCCGCCCAGATTCCCGCCACCATCAGCGCCAGTCCCACCAGGAGCCCCATTACCCCCTTGCTGACCAGCTCTCCCCTGCCTTTTTCGTTGTCCATCGTATTATTGTGCTGGGAAGGACCATGAACCTGCCAGCACACCTCCATTGCAAATGCACACAGGAATACACAATCGGCGAGGACGGGATCCTGAGGAGATTGTACCACTCAGGAAAACAAGTGCAACTCAAAGGTGAATTCGGCAACATCCTGGCGAGTTGTGCCCCTGCCGCGCATGTGCCACACATCGCGAGGCTCTCAACGAAAATCCGGAGTATGATGGCAACCCGCTGGGAGCCACGAGGAAGGTCCCGGGCAATGATTATGCTTCTGGAGCAATCATGCGAAAAACTGCTTACCTGTTGGGTTTTCTTTTCTTCATTTTTCTCATGGGAACCCGCCCCGTTGGAGGAATTTCGTCCGGGCCGTTGCGGCTGGCGTCGCCGGATGGAGCCGTGCAAATCATCTTCCGTCTGACCACCGGTCAGGCTCCAACCTATAGCGTGAGGTTTCGAGGCAAGTCCGTTGTGGAGGATTCCCCGCTGTCACTCGAATTCCGCCAGGGCGGCACCTGGGGAGCCGGCCAAGAAATCACCAGTGTGCGCCGTGACGCGCACGACGAAACCTATCCGATCGTGGTCGGCAAGTCGAGCCAGGCGCGCGACCACTACGACCAGATGATTGTCGCGCTCCGGGAGACCGCCGCGCCCCACCGAAAAATCGAACTGCAATTCCGCGCCTATAGCGATGGAGTTGCCTTCCGATACTTCATCCCGGAGCAAGATCTGCTCGGCCAATTCGAAATACTTTCCGAGCGCTCCGAGTTCCGATTCCCGGCCGACTACACGTGCTGGGCAGCACAGTATGGAAGTTTCACGACCTCGCAGGAAAGAGAGTTCGACCGAATTTCCCTCGACCGCATTCAACCCGGGGCGATTGTCGGCCTGCCCCTTACCATCTCGTTGGGCGGAACAACTACAGTTGCCCTGACGGAAGCGAACCTCCGAGACTACGCCGGCATGTACGTGGAGGGCGTCGCGGGGCATCCTCACACGGTGGTCACGCGCCTTTCCCCCCCGCCGGACGGCGGCGGTGTAGCCGTCCGGGCCCGCGCACCGCACTATACTCCCTGGCGCGTCTTGATGTTGGGCGGCAAGCCGGGCGACTTGATTGAATCCAACATCGTTTTGAACCTCAGCGACCCTTGCGCGCTCGGCGATACGAGTTGGATTTTTCCGGGGAAGACGGTCTTCCCATGGTGGCCCCATTTCAAAGCTCAGCCTCCCGTGCCGAGCCGCATGACGACCGAGAACCAGAAGTATTACATCGACTTCGCGGAGGAAATTCACGCCCGGTACATGGAATTCGAACCTCCCTGGTATGGACCCGAAGTGCAAGCGGTCAGGGATCCGGAATCGCTGGATATCACCAAGGCTATCCCGGAGCTCGACATGCCGGAGATCCTCAGCTACGGCCGGCAGCATGGCGTGGGGCTAATCATCTGGATGCACTGGAAGGCCCTGCGCAAGCAAATGGACGAAGCGCTGGCGCTTTATGATAAATGGGGGGCCAAGGGGATCAAGTGCGACTTCATGGACAGTGACAATCAAACGATGGTGAACTTTTATGAGGAAGTCGTGCGCAAGTGCGCGCAACATCACCTGCTGGTTGACTTTCACGGAGCTTACAAACCCACGGGTTTACGCCGCACCTACCCGAACTTGATCACACGCGAGGGGGTAATGGGGGCGGAATACAACAAGTCGAGCCATCGGGCGACCCCCCTGCACAATGTAACGCTGCCCTTTACGCGCATGTTGGCAGGTCCGATGGACTACACGCCCGGCGGCTTTCGGAATGTCACCGCCGAGCAGTTCACCGTGAATCACGATTATCCGATGGTGATGGGGACGCGATGCCACCAGCTTGCGATGTACGTGGTGTATGAGAGCCCTCTCATGATGGTCTCCGATAGCCCGGAGGCATATCGCGGTGCGGTGGGCACGGATTTCATTCGCCAAGTCCCGACCAGTTGGGACGAAACCCGTGTGCTCGCGGGCGAGGTTGCCGAGTACGTGGTGATCGCGCGCCGACTCGGCAAGGATTGGTATATCGGCGCCATGACCAATTGGACGCCCCGCCATCTGGTCATTTCTCTCGCAGCCCTGGGAAGTGGCAATTGGCAAGCCGAAGTTTACAAAGACGGCCCTGATGCGGCACGAACTCCCACTGACATTGCGCACTTGCAGATGACCCTGCCATCAAGCCGCCCATTGGAAATCGACATGGCGCCGGGGGGTGGTTGGGCCGCTCACCTCAGGCCGTTGGGGAAATAGGACGCCTCCGTAAGTCTGGGAGGGTTTTTAGTGCCCTGCAAGGACGGGACCAAATAGCCGGAAGCAAGATTTTCCCGAATCTCTAATCCCGAGTGGCGATAGTCATCCACGCACGGAGCACTTCGGCTACCGTCCACGCTTGCGCAAAGCACCCTTGCGGGGCGAAGGGCGGGTCGCCGTCGAAGATCTCGCTGGCCGTTCCCAGGCCGTGAATCTTCAGGTGATTTTCGAACGGCGCCAGGAGAGAGCGCGCCTCCTGAGCATCATGCGTGACGCGGAGGAAAGCGTGGACGAACGGGCCGATCAGCCAACCCCAGACGGTCCCCTGATGATAGGCAGCATCGCGCCGCCGCGTGTCTCCGCCGTAGGTGCCGCAATATTGCGGGGCGCGCGGCGAAAGGCTGCGCAGGCCGAAAGACGTCAGGAGGTCACGGGCGCAAATACCGACCACCGCGCGTTGCTGCTCGGCGGTCAGCGGGCTCTCCTCCAGCGCCACGGCCAGAAGCTGATTGGGCCGCAACGAAGCGTCATTCCCTTCCGGCCCATCGATTACATCGAAGCAGCAATTCGCGGCGCAGTTCCAAAAGCGCTGAAAGCCCTGGCGGGCTTGCGCGGCGAGGCCCGCATAGGAGGCCGTCGAGCCTCCCAGCGCTTCCGCGAATTTCGCCTGGGTGGCGAGCGCGTTGAACCACAGCGCGTTGACCTCCACGGGTTTGCCCAGGCGCGGCGTCACCACCCAATCGCCGACCATGGCATCCATCCAGGTAAGTTGCACTCCCGGTTCGCCCGCGTACAGCAGGCCATCCTTGGAATCCAGATGGATGTTGTACCGCGTTCCGCGCGTGTACGCGTCGATGATTTGCGCCATGGCGGGAAAGATTTCGCGCACCAGGGAAAGATCGTGGGTGGTGGCATAGTACTGCCGCACCGCCTCGAAGAACCAGAGCGCGGCGTCCACGGAGTTGTATTCAGGGGCCTCCCCGGCATCAGGAAAGCGATTGGGGAGCATTCCCCGGTCCACAAACCGCGCGTAAGTGCGCAATACGCCCGCGGCGACTTGCGGACGGCCGGTGGCCAGCAACAATCCCGGCAGTGCCACCATGGTGTCGCGGCCCCAATCGCCGAACCAGGGGTATCCGGCGATCACCGACGAGCATTCAGGAAGATCAGCGAGAGGGCGCGTGACAACGAACTGGTCCGCCGCAAGAATCAACTGCTTGATCCACGCGGGGCATTCCGCCATCTGGGGATGTGCTTGCTCGCACCATTCCAGGAGCGCGCGATCGCGAGAGAATCGCGCCTGGAGGGCCGACGCCCCACTCAGGCTTGCGGCCGGATCCGTGCTGGCGACCAGCGTGACCGACTCCCCGACTGTCAGCTGGCACTGAAAAGTCCCGGCGTGCAGGTGGTCTTCCTGGTGGTCGAACCCTCGCGACTTCTCCGCCGCCAACTCGTAATGGCGATACCACATGTGCGCCGGTTCAACCTCGGCTTCGGCGCTGCGGAGATAAAAGGGCGCCCCCTCCGCAAAGGCTTGCACGCGCAGGCCGCGGTCAATGGATTGCACGTCCATGTGCTTTTCTGAGGCGTCCGTCAAGGCGTGGTAACTGCGGTAATTCACCATGACTTTGGCGGATAGTCGCGTCGGGCGGCTGGCGCGCACCACGAAATACTGCACATAGGTTGTGTTCGCGCCGTGTTCCATCCAGATGCGCTTTTCCAGCAAAGCGTCCGCGTAGGCAAAGGTCCACACCGGCGTCGTGCCTTCCAGGCGAAATCGTTCGATGTGCGCATGGCCGGGCGGATCAATTGCGCCGCCTGCCCAGCGATTGGCGCCCAGCGCGTAATTCTCCCCGTCGTATTCAACCACCTCATCAATTTTGGAAAATAGGAGAGTGCGATGCCACGGGGGCGGGAGAGCGGCCACCAACAAGCCGTGGTAGCGGCGCGTAAGCGTGCCCGCCATCGTGCCGCAGGCAAACCCTCCGACGCCGTTCGTCACCAACCACTCGCGCGCCTCCGCGGCCGCGAGATCGCCGCAGACGTCGCGCCCAAAGTCGATGACCAGTGGCTGACCCGGGGAGGCGGACATAATATGTTTCCTGAAATAAGACTGGTTACGGTTTGAGGGCTGCCGGAGGTGTGCCCAATTCGCGCGAGGCGCCGCTTTCCTTCAATCGCGCGAACATGCTGACAAGGTCCTGGCTGCCGCGCACCAAAACAATCACCGTGATGAGGGCAAAGGCTGTTCCCGCCACGATAAAGTTTATCGTCCAGAAGTAATACCAGAAAACCATGGTCGCAACTTCACTCCCTCGGCTTCCCCCTTGCGGACGCGGATCGCGCGCTGGGCGATTATCCCCGTCGGCATCATTCTCGCCATTTCCCCGCTGGAAGACCAGCAAATAAGTTGCGGCGCGTCGTGACAAATTTCAATCTGGGAAATCACCGTCGGTGTCCAAAGCAGGAAACCCCACGTCCCCCGCCGTGAATTTCAGCTTGCTTTCCTCAAGCCCGCTTAATAGTCTTTGCGCCAATCATCGTCCGCCCGACAAGTGTGTGGCGCCGAGCCGCGCCACCGCTTGCGGCCAAATCTGCCGGTCGAGGAGGATGCCATGCGCAGGAGGAATTTTCTCGCCGCTACCCTTTCGCCGCTAATTTCCACGGGGGTTCCCGCGTGGACAGCCCATGCCGACGCCACGAACGCTTCTCCAGGGATCAAGCCACAGGACGTCACCATCGTTTTTAACTCCAAGGATTCAGCGGAGACCGTGGCGGCCCAAGAACTCCAGAGCTTTCTAAGCCGAATGACTAATGTTCACCCTGGAATCGTCTCCGGCGATTCTACAGCGAGCGGCGGGGCTGGCCCTGTCCATTTCGTCGTGGGGCGCACTAAGACGACGGAGGAATTAATAGCTCAGGGGCAACTTGATGATCCCATCCATCGAAGCCCTGAGGCCTACGTCGTGCGCGCCATCGACTCCGGCGGAAAAACCCAGGTGGTGTTTCTGGGTGGTACGGGGATTGCCACTCTTTATGCGGTGTATCGTTACCTGGAGAAGTCTTGCGGCTGTGGATTCTACTGGGACGGGGACCACATGCCGCGCCGCGAAACCTTGCCTGCCCAGGGCGTCAGTATCGCCGCCGAGCCTTATTTCCGTGAGCGCATGTGCATGAACCTGACGCTCTACTGGTACTCGGCTCCCTGGTGGGAATGGAAGGACTGGAAGCAGTACCTCGATTGGGCCCTCAAGGCTCGATTCAATATCCTCAGCCTGTGGGATACCCCGGGCGAGGACGTGGTATGGAAGAAGGTTTGGAAGCGGTTGGGCGTGGAGGTTGCTGACAGTTCCTGGTCCGGCCCGCCCTACGAGATCTTTGCTCCCATCAAATACGGGGTGCGTGGGCCCAATTCGGATGAGTGGCGCGAAGGTCAGAGCGCCTTGACTCAGAAAATCCTCCGCTACATTCGCGAGCGGGGCATGCGCACGTTGGCGCCTGCGGTGCCCGGCATTGTGCCTCCGGAATATGCGGCCGTGCATCCGGAGGCGCGCACCTTCGAGCTTTCCTGGAGCAATCTGCCCAAGCAGCGTTACCTCCACCCGCTGAGCCCGGAATATCACGCTGTGGGCAAAGCCTTTCTGGAGGAGTACATCGCTCTTTACGGCACGGACCACCTCTATTGGCTGGAAAATTATCTGGAATGTGATGTCGTGGGGCCCGAAGAGCTTCAGCGCGAAGTGCGCAGGGAGATCCAGGGAGCGAATTTCAAGGTGGTTGACGAGGTTGATCCCCAAGGCGTCGGCATCTTCTCGGCTTGGACCTACCTCGTCGCCCCACAGCACTGGACGCCGCAACTCATGCAGGAGAGCCTGGAGCGCATGCCGGCGGACCGTGTCCGCGTGCTCGACCAATTCGCCGAGATGATTCCAGAGCACAAGCGCGCGAATTATTTTAGCGGGCGGCCCTGGTATTTCGGCGCCGTGTATGCCTTCGGCGGACTCACGCAGATGCATGGTAGCCTGCCTTTCATCGAAAAGCAGTTTCATAGCGTGGTTGACGACCCCAACGCCAAACAATGCGTGGGCTTCTATCCCAACGAAGAAACCATTCGCCACAACTATTTCTACTTTGAATTCCTATGCCGCCTGGGTTGGAACCCCCAGGAAGTCCACCTGCGGTCCTTCACTCAGGATTACGCCCGCGAGCGTTACGGGGAGAGCGCTGCGCCTGCCATGGTGGCGGCGCTGGGTGAGCTTCTGGCCAGCATTTATGGCTCGGATGACCAAACGCAGCCCGCCTACTGGCATCGGCTCAATCGCCGCCCGGGCAACCTCCACATGATGGAAAGCTATCGCCTGAATTTCATCCCCCACTTGCGCAAGGCGCTCGAGCACGCGCTGGAGGCTGCACCGGTCCTGAAAGGCCATCCGCTCTACCGGCACGACCTGAACGACATTGCACACCAGTATCTGGCCGACCTGTTTGGCGCGCACGTGATCAAATTGGAGGCAGCACATGACGAACTGGACAAGGCCGCCTTCGAACGGGAAGCCGGGCTGCTGGAATCCCTCCTGCGTTCGATTGAAGAACTTCTGAGCCACGATGACTTTTACTGGATCAGCCCGTGGATTCGCCAGGCCCGCACGCTGCCGGGAGCTCCCGTGGATGTGGACGTGCGCGCGCGCGACATCCTAACCCTTTGGGCCGGCGTGATTCGCGACTACGCCTGCCGTGATTACTATGAACTGGTCCAGGGGTATTACCATCCGCGCGTGAGCGCCTACATCGCCGCGCTGCGCGACGCGCTGGCGATGGATCAGCGCCGGCTTTATGATTCCGCGGAACTGGATCGGCAGTATGACGCCATCGAGAAGAAATGGGTGGCGGATGGCTTCCCCCTGGTCGATCGGCAGCCCGACCCCGAGGAAGTCATCCCCACGGTCAAAAAGTTGTTGGCGAAGTTTGCGTGAGAGGTTTCGTGCACTTTCATCTTGTGGACTGGATCATCGTCATTGTTTACCTGGCGGGCACGATGGCCGCGGGCCTCTATGGAAAGAGGTACATCTCCGGGCTTTCCGAATTTCTGGTGGCGGGCCGCCAACTGGGCACCTTCATTGGAGTGGCGACGCTGGCCGCGACGGAAATCGGCACCATCACCTTCATGTACTACGCGGAGTTGGGTTACAAGACCGGCTTCGCGTCCTTCGTCAATGGGCTGATCGCCGGCGTGGTGATGATTTTCATCGGCCAGACGGGATTCATCATCCGCAGGCTGCGCGCCCTGGGCCTGATGACCATCCCGGAATTCTTTCAGGTGAAATACAGCAAGAATCTCCGCGTGCTTACCGGAATCCTGGTGGCGACGGGTGGCATTCTGAACATGGGGGTGTTTCTTAAAGTTGAAGGAACATTTCTGGCCATCATCGCCGGCATCCCCCTGAGTCATCTGAAGGCCACCATGACCGCCATCCTTCTTCTGGAGCTTGTGTACACGGTTCTGGGTGGCATGGTTTCCATCGTCATCACCGACTTCCTTCAGTTCATTGCGCTGAGTCTCGGCACGATCCTTATCACGGTTTATTCGATTCAGGTGACCGGCTGGGGGCACATGCGTGACACGGTGTATGCCACCATGGGATCACAGGGCTTTAATCCCTTCACCAACGCGCAGTACGGATGGGCCTACATTATTTTTCAGATTCTCCTTTGGATGGCGGTCGACACCTGCTGGCAGACCACTGCCATGCGAACCTTTTCCGCGCGCGATCCGGAGACCAGCCGCAAAGTGTTTTCCTGGACGGGCTTCATTTATCTGGGCCGCGGCATGATGCCCATGCTGTGGGGGATCGCCGCCCTAGCCATGCTGGGGCCGAAGGTGAATTCCTTGGAAGCGATGCCCCTCATGCTCACCCGGATTCTGCCCATCGGTATTTTGGGACTGGTGGTTTCCGGCATGCTGGCCGCCACCATGTCCGTGAATAGCTCGTATCTTCTGGGCTGGAGCTCCATCATTGCCCAGGACATTATCCTTCCCTTGCGCAAGACGCCCCTCAGCGGGGGAAGCCAGGTGTTGCTGAACCGCGTCGCCAATCTCTTTGTAAGCCTGTTCGTGCTCTTCTGGGGAATCTGGTACACGCTGCCGGGTCCCACCTACTTTTACCTCAACATCACGGCGTCGATTTTTCTGGGGGGAGCGTTCGCCGCGGTGGTCGGCGGACTATTCTGGAAACGGGCCAATACCCTGGGCGGATATTGCGCCATGATCACAGGAGCCGCCGGCGCCGTGGCCTTTTTCTTCTTCCACGTCCCTGCCAGCTATGCCGGGCTGGGCTCCTTTACGCTGGCGGGATTGGCTATGGTCGGGGGATCCTTGCTGCCTTTCAAAAGATTCCGTAGGACTTGAAGACTTCGGTGGCCAGGCGGCCGGCGGCCAGATCCTTGATCGCAGTTTTTTCCTTGCGTGATTTTTCCAGGGCGGCGGTGATGACGTCCGCCTCCATTTCCCGCGGCACCACCAGGACGCCGTCGATGTCGCCGAAAACGATGTCACCCGGCCGCACATGCACGCCCTCGATTTCCAGCGGCACGTGGTGGGCGATCACCTGACCGCGGCCGCGCTGGTCCTGAGCATAACAACCGTAGCTGAACACGGGAAAATCGAGGGCGAGAATGCCCCGCGTGTCGCGGCTCATGCCGGCCAGCACGGCGCCGGTTGCGCCGCGCGCGCGCGCCGCGGTGGACATCAGTTCCCCCCACTGCGCATAGCTCGGCGAGCCTCCCGCCGCAATGTAGACTTCATGAGGCCGGAGAGAATCGAGGGCTTCAAACATCAGCCCGAAGGGTTGCTCTGGCTCCTGGGTGACGTCGACTTCCAGCACGGTCATGGCGCGGCCCGCCACCACCATGTCAGGACGGAGGGGCCGGCATTGAGGTGGGAGAAATTGCCGGCGCTGGCCGAAAGCGTCGAGCACATCCCCCACGATGGCGGTGTAGAGTTGCTTCCGCAGCAACTCAAATAACTCAGCGTCATTTTTCCATTCCATGCCTTTTCCTCCATGAGAGTGCGATCGAACATGAACATAACCGATGAAACCTGTGGCGCGAACGTTGCATCGGTCTGAAACTGCATCAATGCGTAGGAAACGAAGAACGAATAGAGAAGCCATCCCTTTTGCAGCGGGCTGAGCTTCAGGTCGCGCGAAATCATCGGCAGCGCTACGGAAACTGCGGCGCGGTGTGCAAAGTTAATGACGGCGCTGGCAAACAGCAAAGCGATAATCGTCCAACGGCGGACGTTGGATAGGGTGACGGTTGCTTCGAGCGCGGGCAGGGTGGAGAGCGTTGCTTCCGAAGCCGGCACAAATCCCCTCAAGGGTCTCAGAGGCATGACAGCATATCGGAACTCGCTCGCCTGTCAAGCCACATCGGCACCCCAGGATGCGGAGCGCACCTGGCGGTTTCGCTCCCCCTCCCCTTCGTATCATTTTTACTGGTGGCGTGAACCGCTGGGGCAGCGTATGATGGGGATATCAGCGATCCAGCGACTGACTCATCAAACCGTCCAACTAAAAGGAGTGAGGATGGAGAGGAAGTATAAACAGCGGGGGTACATGGACTCAGGAGGCGGCGGCCGTGAACGCACCGAGCGCCCCGATCGTCAACCCGCGAAGAAACCGGAAAGCTTTGGCCCCAAGACACCCAATATGCCCGGCAAGCGCGAAGTGGTGCGCTGCGCTTCCTGCGCAACTCTGCTGCCGGCGGGGATTGATTTCACCGCCAAGTGCCCGCGCTGCGGCGCCGAACTGCATAGCTGCAAGCAGTGCTCGTTTTTTGATTCCGCGAGCCGCTTCGAATGCACCCAACCCGTCAGCGCCCGCATCCCCAAAAAGGATTCCCGCAACGAGTGCAACTTTTACGCGCCGCGATCCACCATCGAACGCGAAACTTCCTCATCCCGACCGCTGGATGCTCGCCAAGCTTTCGAAAACCTCTTCCGGAAGTAAAAGCCGACGACGCATTGTGGATAAACCACAAATAAGGGCTCATGGGGGCATTACCCCAAGTCGGACAAATTGTCTATAAGCCTTTTAGAATGAACAATTTGTCTATATCGGCTTGGCCCTCGTTTCTCACCTTTCGATGCCCTTATGTCACCATATAATGGTTTGTCATTTCATCCCCGACCATCAAGATGCTCTAATTCGCCCCTGGAAGCTTGTGTCGCAATACTTTAATGCTCCTCGCGCCGTGAAGTATCTGTGAGGCCGCGCTTTGCGTTCCCGGAATTAATCTGCCTTCATCAGGAGGAAATGTGGCCACTCTAACGATCGCTCCACCTGCCAAACCTCGCCGCCCCCGCGAATTCGAAATCATCCAGCCCAAAGCCACTTTTACCGGTGCACGCATCGAGCCCTTGGAAAAGGGTTTGCCGAAGCAGACGCAATCCATCTGCCCGGAATGCCTTCAGGTGATCGATGCGCGGCTGTTCGAAGAGGACGGCGCGGTTTACATGGAAAAGACTTGCGTCGCGCATGGCGAATTTCGGGACAAGATTTACTCCGACGCGCGCCTCTACCTCAAGATGGAGCAATGGGAATTCGGCGACAATCGCGGTCTGGAGAACCCCGCCATCCCGGACGCCACGCGCTGTCCGGACGACTGTGGTCTCTGCTCGCTGCACACCTCGCACACGGTGCTTTCCAACGTGGATCTGACTAATCGCTGCAACCTGACCTGCCCGGTCTGTTTTGCCAACGCCAATGTGGCGGGGTATCTCTACGAGCCTTCTTTCGAGCAGGTAACCGGTATGCTCGAGGGCCTGCGCGCGCAGCGGCCGGTGCCCAACCGCGTGGTACAATTTTCCGGAGGCGAGCCCACCCTCTACCCGCGTTTTATGGACGTGTTGCGCAAGGCCACGGAGCTCGGCTTCACCCACATTCAGGCGGCCACCAACGGCATCTGCTTTGCCGATCTCGAGTTCGCACAAGCCGCCAAGGAAGCGGGCCTGCACACTCTCTACCTGCAATTCGACGGGCTGAACGACGACATCTACCTGCGCACGCGCGGCCAGCGCCTGATGGAAACCAAGCTCGCCGCCATCGAGAACTGCCGCAAGGCGGGCCTGAAGATCGTCTTTGTCCCCACCATCGTCAAGGGCGTGAACGATCATCAACTCGGCGACATGATACGGTTCGCCATCGACAACATCGACTGCGTCAGCGGCTTCAGCTTCCAGCCCGTAGCCTTCACCGGACGCATCAATCGCCGCGACCTGATGGCCAAGCGTTTCACCCAATCCGATCTCGCGCATTGCATCTCGGAGCAGACCGGCATCACGGACACTTACAACGACTGGTTCCCGCTCTCCTGCACGTCACCGTTCTCGAAATTGCTTTCCGCACTCCAGAACTTCCAGCGGCCGAACCTGACTTCCCACCCGCACTGCGCCATGGGCACTTACCTTTATGTTGATCCGGTGTCGAAGAAGGCTGTGCCCATCACCCGCTTTTTTGATGTCGGCGCCATGCTGCGCGATATCGACCTCCTGGCACGCAAGGCGGAGGGCGCGCGGGTAAAACTCTTCTCCAAGGTCAGCGCCTGGAATTCCCTGCGCCGGCATTTCAAGCCTGCATTCGCCCCCCCAGGCCTTACCTTCGAGCGCTTCTTGAACACTCTTCAGGGCATGACCGACCACACCCACGGCCGCGGCCAGGGTGACGGCACGTTCACTTACAAGACTCTGCTCGTCGCCGGCATGCACTTCATGGACGCTTATAACTACGACATCAACCGCGTCAAGCGCTGCGTCATCCACTACACCGCGCCGAACGGCTTGGTCTACCCCTTCTGCACCTACAACTCCGGCCCCTGCTTCCGGGAGAAGATTGAGAAGCAGTACTCCGTGCCGCTCACCAAGAGCTCGGGGAACGGGGATGGGTTGGTGAATATTGTTTAGCGCCCCGATGCATCGGGGCCGTTTGGAATTCCAGCGTCGGGATTGAGGGAAAGGGGCGGGCCCAGAGCCCGCCCTTTTTGTTTTGGGTAGCGCGGGCGTCCAGACCGCTGTGGCATAGGCGTCCCACCCATGCGCCATCATGGCCAGGATGGCCATGCCACGTGCCGCTGTAGCGCGGGTAGCCTGCCCCGATCCATCGGAGTCCCCATCCGCGAAAATGCGGCCGCAATTTTTTGCAAACAGTAGGGGCGGTTCGCGAACCCCCCTGTCCGAATTATGGTGAGGACGGATAAGCCTTACCTGCTGTGCGGACAGGCCGGCCCTTGCGCCTGCCCTTTTGTTTTGGGTAGGTGTACTACTGATTGGCACGCCAGCACGTCCATTTCCGGTTTCATTGGTACACCTCAGACTTGAAATCACAATTTGTAACTTCAAGTGGCCCCGCAGCTTTCGCTCACTCTTTTGCTTGATACTGTCGATAGACGATGTGGGCAAGTGTGGGCGGCCGGAAGAAGGTGGTTCGCGCCGGCTCATCCATTTGTCAGAAGCTTCCGATAGACGATCAGGGGTAGTGTGCGCGGCCGTGTAGTAGCGGGTCGATCACGACACTGGCGTTTTCAGACGTCCCGCTCACTGTGGCGTGGGTATCCTGCCCGCGCCGGCGGGGGATTGCAGCACGGGTAGCCTGCCCCGATCCATCGGGGCACGCGCCCCGCGCCACAATTGCTCTGTGCCCACTGTATTACTACCCCTCAGATTCTGCGCTAGCTTGCGGTGATTTATTGCTCGTCACTTGTCACTCGCCACTCGTCACTTGCAGACTTTTGGTTGCGCCAAAAGGCTGCGCAGCTTGCGACGTTTTTCTTGCTCGTCACTCGTCACTTGTCACTCGTCACTTGTCCGATGTCACTCGTCAGAGCCTTCGGTCTACCCAGCGGCGTCTATCGCGGGTAGTCACCGACCACAGATTCTTGTCCTGCCATCCTGCGCGGGTGCAACGCACTTATACAATTAGGCCGTTGTACGACCTAGTGGTGCCCACTTGACGTAAAAGCACATTTTCAAGGCGAATTCTTTGCAGATTACTCCTCTTGAATCCATCGCCGGGTGGCATTAGACTCTTGGCTCAAATCTGGTCAATAGCGGGAGCCGGCACTTGTCTGCGTCTATCGCCACCCTTCACTCGGACCTTGAAAAGCTCATCCGAAAGTTTGAAGCCGACAAGCAGTATTATTCTTCCAAAGACTACCTTGAGGCCCAGGCCCGCATGGACCTCATCACGCCCCTCTTCAAGGCGTTGGGCTGGGATGTGGAAAACGAGGCTGGCCTGCTGCATCACGACCGCGAAGTGCTGGTGGAAAAGGGCGACATGGAAGCCACCGGGCGCCCCGACTATAACTTCCGTATCGGCGGGCAGACCAAGTTTTACGTAGAGGCCAAAGCGCCTTCGGAGCCCCTCGACACCCCCCGCCACATTTTGCAAGCCAAGGGCTACGTCTGGAACACCAAGAGCGTTTACTTCGTCATCCTCACGAACTTTGAGGAATTGCGCTTTTACGACGCCTCTGCCCAGCCCGATCCCAAGCGTCCTGACGAGGGTCTGCTGCTCAGCCTGCGCTATTCCGATTATCCGGCAAATGCGGAAAAACTCTGGGAATTCTCCCGTGAACAGGTGGCGGCGGGTTCGTTGGAGGCTTTGCTCCCGAAAATCCGCCGGGCGCCACGGCTTCGTAAGCAAGTTGACGACGTTTTTCTCGACGAGATGACGGGCTGGCGCGAAGACCTCGCCAAGAACATTCACAAAAACAATCCTGACCTCACCGCTCGCCAGTTGAACGAAGTGGTGCAGCGGTTGCTCGACCGGATCGTCTTTATCCGCATCGCGGAAGACCGCAAGGTGCTTGAGTACGGCCAGTTGCGAAGGGTTTTGGAAGATTGGGAGACTCACGGCGGCAAGTTCCACATTTTCGACTGGCTGAATGACCTGTTCCATAAGGTCAATGAGGATTTCAACGGCGAAATCTTCAAGCCGCATCTTTCCGAAACCATCAAGATTGATTCCGAGCTGCTGGCGCGCATCATCAAGCGGTTGTATCCGCCCGAAAGCCCCTACCGGTTTGACGTGATCGGCGTGGAACTGCTGGGCTCGATTTACGAGCGCTACCTTGGGAACACCATCCGCCTCACGCCCAAGCAAGTGAAAGTGGAAGAAAAGCCGGAGGTGCGCAAGGCGGGCGGAGTCTATTACACGCCGCGCTATATCGTGGATTACATCGTGCGCGAGACCGTGGGCAAAGCCATTGAAGGCAAATCACCCAAGCAGATTGAGAAGATTCGCATTCTCGACCCGGCCTGCGGGTCAGGGTCGTTCCTGATTGGCGCGTTCCAATACCTGATTGATTACCACGTAAAGTGGTATCTCGCCCATCCTGAGCAGGAAGTGCGGCACGCGCACCCGTCGCTCGACTTCATGCGCGAAGTCCACACCGACCCCGATGGCGCAAAGCGCCTTTCCGTCTATCGCAAGGCCAAGATTCTGCGCCATAACCTCTTCGGCGTGGATATCGACCCGCAGGCCGTCGAGATCACGATGATGAGCCTGTACCTGAAAGCGTTGGAGGGAGAGAAGTCGCAGTTGCCGCCCAAACAACATATCCTGCCGGAACTGAAATACAACATCATGTGCGGAAATTCCCTGATCGGCCCGGATATTTACGACCAGGGCGTCCTGTTCGCGGAAGATGAACGTGACCGCATCAACGCCTTCGATTGGTCCGCTGTAGCGCCGGTGTCCCCACCGGCGATCGGCGATGGGGACATCGCCGCTACAAAGACGAATCGCTTCTCGCAGAGCGGCGCTCCAGCCCCCTCCATCGGCCAAGTAATACACTCGGGCGGCTTTGATGTTGTCATTGGCAACCCGCCGTATGGGGCGGTGCTCGGAGAAGAGGACACCGCATACCTTCGGAAAAGGTATTCGACTGCGACCAGCGAGCTTGATACATACGGTCTTTTTATCGAAAAGGCCACAAATGTGTGCAAATCACAAGGCCGCATCTCCATGATTATTCCAACGGGCTGGTATAGTGGGGTCAGATTTTCCTCGCTTCGTCGGTTTGTGGCATGTCACACGGACCCGCAAGTTTTTGTAAACCTGCCTTATGACGTTTTTGAGGCATGGGTTGACACTACCGTTTTCGTTGGCGGAAAGCGCGCAAAGCCTCTTGGTTGGCCTCGGCGGGTTCCGTCCAAGATTACGCTCAGGACTTTTCCGAAGCGCCACAAAATTGAAGCTGTCTCGGAGTTTGACGAGGGAGGCCAGTCCGTAGAGTTCACCGCTTGGTTTGCGAATGAGGGGGACGAATTCCTTACCTATGCTGATACAGCTTCGAGTCAATTGATGGCGAAAGTCCAGAATGTCAGCAGGCCAATGAATGAATTTGCTGACATCCAAAGGGGTGTGACCCCTTTCAATCTGACTGACGCTCCCGACCACAAACACAGCGTCCGCGCCTTCGCAGGGACAGTAAGAAGGTATTCGGTGGAGTCAGGTGAGCGGAAGTTCATAAGGTTTGACGATACGCTTGCCGAACCAAAACCTGAGCGCTACTTCAAGGGGCCACGCCTTCTCTTGCGAGAACTTATCAGTCGGCAATTTCAGTTGCAGGCGGTAAAGGTAGTCGAGGATTTCGTTACCAATAAATCGATGCAAAGTATCCTGCCGTTGGCCAACGCGCCCGATTTGAACTATCTGCTTGGCTGTCTTAACAGCAAGCTGCTCTCGTGGTACTTCTTGAAGCGATCAAACATCGCTCAACGAGACGACTTTCCCAAGATCGTCCTCAAGGAGACGCGAAATCTTCCCATTCACCCCATCAACTTCTCCGACCGTACCAACAAAGCCCGGCACGACAAGGTGGTGGAACTCGTTGACCGTATGCTGGAATTGAACAAGCAAAAGCACTCCGGCAAGCTCGCCCCCTCGCAAGTTGAACGCGTGGACCGCGAAATCGCCGCCACCAACGCCGAAATCGACAATTTGGTTTACGAGATTTACGGCATCGCGGATGAAGAGCGGAAGATCGTCGAAGGCGGGTGACGATGGCTGCTGGTTGGGTTCACCAGACCATTGATTTAGTTGCTTACGGACGCACGTATGCTCGTGTGCACCGGGAGAAGGATGCGGCATCGCAAATAACCCCAGGCGCACGCCACCGAGCTGTGGGGCACGAATGGTACCAAGGCTTCGGACGAGATTGGGATTTCACGGAGCCCTACCCACAAGCCGCAAAGGACCTCATCGAGAGAATAGGGGAAATCCATGGGCCGGATATGGCGGAAGAGCACATGTCATCCGACTCGCATGATTTGATCGACAGAACATGGGATGGACTTTCGCGGGAGGAGAGACTTGGTGCGGAGGGTTACTTCGCTTCGTTAGTCTACCATCCTGACAAACTGGAGCGCGTGGCTGGCGTGGATGTTATCCGAGGAAGGATCGAACGAGTCATTGACGGCCGAGTGGTTTGGGAGGACTCAATAGAGACGGTAGCAGAGTACAAAAGCCTGCGCCGCGAGGTCTCGCGCCATCAGAAATGGCGTTTGCGAGACGTGCTGGCCCGCTACGGATGAACCACGGCTGGACTATATGCTGGAACTGAACAAAAAGAAGCATTCCGGCAAGTTCGCCCCCTCCCAAGTTGAACGCGTCGACCGCGAAATCGCCGCCACCGACGCCGAAATTGACGATTTGGTTTACCAGCTTTACGGCATCACGGAGGAAGAACGGAAGATCATTGAAGGTGCCTAAACATGCCGAAGCCGACTCAACTCGTGTGCCAGCATCTTGAGAACATCAGCCGCGATGCACTGGAAAAGTACGAGCACATTATCCGGCGATACGTCGTGCGACGCCAGGGGGTCTACGCTTTGTATCGGCGGGGCAAGCTCTACTACGTCGGGCTGGCTAGCAACCTCCGTTGGCGTCTGAACGCGCACTTGAAAGACCGGCACGGCCATTCCTGGGACCGATTCAGTATCTATATCACCATCGGTGACAAGCACCTAAAAGAGCTTGAGTCGTTGTTGCTGAGGGTTGTTAAGCCGAAGCCGGTCGGCAACGAGCAGAAGGGCAAATTTGTGTCGTCCGAGGACCTGCTCCGACAATTCCGGCGAGACATTAAGGCATATCAGCGGGCTGAATTAGGCGCCCTGGTCGGACAGAACAGTGACGTGGAGGCGCCACAGAAACCTCGCGACGCTCTGGGCAGAGGTGTGCCACTGGCAAAGTACGTGACAGAACCGTTTAACATACGCGCGCGCTTCAAAGGCAAAACCGTGCGCGCCCACGTTCGCCGCGATGGGACAATTAGGTTTCGAGGGAGGATTTACAAGTCGCCATCCGCGGCGGGAAGCGCGGTCTGCAAACGCGCCTGCGACGGCTGGTGGTTCTGGAAGTATGAACGCGCCCCTGGAGATTGGGTGCGCCTGAATGTGCTCAAGGGCTGAGGCCGGAATCTCTCCACGACATCCGAGCAAGCAGTGCGCACCCGCGGCTCAAGGTTCGCCACTCTTCCCCCCATCATCACGACAAGCCGCGGACCTGAAAACTAGGTCCGCGCTACCACTCGTGTCGTGGCCACCTGACGGTTTGTCGCTAGCCTTGATCGGAAATGCCTCGGCCCGAGCGCGTGACTTTTGGGGCCGGCACGATGGTGACGGGCCGGGGCATTTTCGATAAGGAGACTAGAAGGAAGCCGCTGGCG
>JBEKNU010000108.1:0-23242 GCA_049522495.1 Terriglobia bacterium | reverse complement strand
CCGTTCCGTGCTATAGTCTCTTCTCATCAGGGGTGTAGGCCTCCTTCTTCTTGGGAGATTTTGTTGCTCGCACAACAAAACCTACACCCTTTCGCTTTTTACACAGAAGAGGTTACGTCACCGGGGTGCCCCTACGCTTTGCCGTGTCCCGTGCGGTCAGTTATAATCTTAAGCAAGGAGGGCATGATGACTCAGGTCCCAATGGATGACGCGAGGTTGAAAGCGCTTTTCAAGACTGCCCTTGTGGAAGTGCTGGAGGAACGCAAAGACCTCCTGCGCAACGCGATCGAGGAGACCCTGGAGGATATTGCCCTGGCCCGCGCCATCGAGGAAGGCCGGCGCACGGAAGAAGTAAGTCGCGGGGAAGTGCTGTCCCTTCTTGAGGGCGGACGTTGACCGTTCGTTTCAAAGCAAGCTTCGCCAAGGACCTGCGAGCCCTGAAGGACAAGACCCTCCTGGAGCAAATTAAGGAACTGATTGTCAACATTGAGTCCGCGCAAAGTCTGGCCGAGGTGTCGAACGTCAAGAAGTTGCACGGTGGTGGCGGGTTCTATCGCGTCAGAATAGGTGATTACCGGGTCGGTTTGGCCACGGAGGAGGAAGTGGTCGTTTTCGTAAGAGTGCTCCACCGCCGTGAGGTTTACCGCTACTTCCCGTAGAGAGCGACGAAACCATGGTCACTGCTTTTGTGACCGTTGCTTTTCCTATGATGACAACCCACGGTCAATTCCCAAGACGAATTGGCCGTGGCCACCTCCGGGTCACACAACCTCAGGCGCCGTTCGAATGGGTGAATGCAATCGCGAGATGCCGGGCTTGCCCTACCCGGCGTTCGGCAGGGTGAATGCGGAACTAGGGGGCGGCAAGCCGTCCCCATACGGCGAAAGGCCTTTTCATTGCGATGCATCTGACACTTCGCGTATACTCTATCCATGAGTACCATTCGCCTGACACCTCACAGCGAGGAATTGTTACAAAAGCAGCTTACACGCGGTCCTTATCGCACGCCCGAAGAGGTCATCGAGCGGGCTCTGGAAACCCTCGCGCAAAAAGAGTCCATTCCCTTCCAGTTTGCTTCCTCGACTAAGTCTCCCGCTGAGGCCGTTGCCGACATTCTGGAATTGCGCAAAGGAGTGAGGCTCGGCGGGCTCAAAATCAAGGACCTGATCCACGAAGGACATAAGTACTAATGGCTCGACTGGTACCCGACGCATCTGCCACGTTGACTTGGTGCTTCGAGGACGAAGCGATGCCTTGGACGGACGCTTTACTCGCCAACCTAAGAGCGGGCGATGAAGCTATCGTGCCGCTGCACTGGCCTGCCGAGGTATCTAACGCCCTCCTGATTGCCGTTCGGCGGGGCCGCATCAGCCGGGAGAAAGCGAACAGATTTTTCTTGGATTTGCGCGCATTGCCCATCCGCCTCGATCCCGAAAGCAGCGATGCGGTTTTCAATCAGGTTTTTAAGCTGGCAGAGCAATATAACCTCACCATCTACGATGCCGGTTACCTTGAACTAGCGATCCGAGAAGGCTTGCCCTTAGCGACGCTCGACAATGACTTGCGCAAGGCCGCACGCGCCGCGGGAGTTCCCTTAGTGGAACCACAGCCCTGAGCGCCGCGATAAACCGGTCACGGTCAGCGCTCTTATGACCGTGGGCTTTCCCATCGATCGCGAACCCACGGTCAATTCCCAAGGTGAATTGGCCGTGGCTACTACCGCCCAATCAACCAACCCCTTGCGCCGCCCGCTTTACTTTATGCTATAATGTAAAGCGATGGCGGAAGCGACACTTTCAACCAAGAACCAGATTGTCATCCCACGGGAGGCTCGCGAGGCTTTGCAGTTAAAGCCCGGCGATAAGCTCTTGGTGGTGGTTTGTGGGGAGAGGGTCATCGCCCTGCAAAAGCCCAAATCCCATCATGCCGCAATTCGAGGGTTAGCTCGCGGCGCCTATCCCCGCGATTATCTTCAAAAGGAACGCCAGAGTTGGGAATAGACCGTCTCCGCACTTTTCTTCGGCATCACCACCGGGTCGCCTTGGATACGAACGTCTTCATTTACCAATTAGAAGCGAACTCCCGATACCTTGCCCTCACGGATCACATTTTTTCCTGGCTCGAACGTCCCGGTTCGAAGGCGGTCACGTCAACTATCACCATGATGGAATTGCTGGTTCATCCTTATCGCGACCTTGACGAATCGCGGGTGGATGAGTTCTACGGATTACTCTCCACCTACCCCAACCTGGATTGGATTGCTCCAGACCTGGAAATTGCCGATCTTGCAGCGCGGATTCGTGCCCGACACCACCTGCAATCTCCCGATGCCCTGCAGGCCGCGGTCGCCGCACACGCCAAGGCGACGGGATTGATTACCAATGATCCGGTCTTTGAGCGGGTGGAATCCTTTGAAACGCTGGTGTTGGACCAGATCCTCTAAACATTCTTAGCCTTAGCGGGGTGGCCAAGGTGTCGCCCGCCATTAAGCTTGGCGGACTTTCGGCCGCAGCGGCCGGTTCTATCGGCTCAACCGAATCCGAGCCTCGCCGGGACTCGCAAAAGTCCCTCGCGGCCTGCTGTCTACTGTTTGCTGTCTACTGACTACTGCCTTTCAAGCCACCTTTCCGCGGACCCCTGCATCGAAGGAAGTGGAGTATAGGGTGACGGCCAACCGGCCTGTCGCTTTTCACACTACCATACAATCAAGATATCCTCTTTCTATACAACCTATAACCTATTGAAGTAAAATCTATTTAACACATGAAACTCTCTGCACAATAGTTGCGTCTATGCGAATGTGAAGGGCAATCGCAATTAGGGGCAGATGAACATGACATGGGGTTGCAAAAAACCGGCAGAAGCCGCGTTGAAGACTCAGGGCAGATCATCGAGGAGGATGACCATGCGAAACAAACTATCACTTTGGGTTCTCTCCCTCATTTTGGGAAGCGGATGGTGTTGGGCAGCGCCGCCGGACACCGACTCGCAGGCGATGCAGAGCATTCAATCCCGCCTCAACCATACGCAGGTGCAAAAGCACGGCGATGTGCAGGTGACGTACGCGGGAGGCGTCGCGACGCTCACAGGAACGGTGGATAACCTGGGGAGCAAACTCGACGTCGAGAAGGCCGTCCAGAAGACTCGGGGTGTGACGCAGGTTGTGGACAATATTCAGGTGCGTGCGGACGACGCCACTGACCAACAAATTCTGGAGCAGGCGCGCCACCAGATCGTGATGTACTACGCCTACGGGATTTTCGATAACGTTGAACTTGAAGCCCATCGCGGCACACTCACGGTCAGCGGGCAAGTCACCCAGCCTTTCAAGAAAACCGATATGGGAAGGATACTTGAGCGCGTGAAGGGAGTGGCGGTAGTCCAGAACAACCTGGAAGTCTTGCCGCTTTCGACGATGGATGACCGGCTGCGCTTGCAATTGGCGCGGGCCATCTACGGCGATCCTTTCTTCATCCGCTACTCCCTCCAGGCTATTCCGCCAATCCATATCATCGTGAAAAATGGGAACGTAACCCTGGAGGGCGTGGTGGCCTCAAGCATGGACCGCACCAAGGCGGATATGGACGCCCTGCACGCCGGGCTCTCCTTCTCTGTCTTGAACAATCTTCGGATCGAGAAATCCTAATGGGTTGGTTGAACCATCCCCCTAAGCCTGCGCTGCGCAATTTCAGCGCAGGCTTTTTTTGCCTTGACCGCGCGACTGAGGCAATCCCGCCGGACATGTCCAGATGTGCAGATTGCGCCCTGTGCGCTCCTCCGTTAGAATGCCTGGGGAGAGTTTATGCCCACCTCATTGTTCGGTTCGATGAGGATTCCCTTGCCGGTGAAAACGCCCGTCCGAGGAACACTGGGAGAAAAGTTCATGAATGCCCGATTACGCTCTGCTTTGAGCCCCCTCCACGAGGTGGATCCTGAGATCGCGCGAGCCATCGACTTGGAAGTTGACCGGCAAGCTCGCACGGTGGAATTGATCGCCTCCGAGAATTTCGTCAGTGAGGCGGTGCTGGAAGCCCTGGGCTCGGTGATGACCAACAAATACGCCGAGGGCTTGCCCGGCAAGCGCTACTACGGCGGTTGCGAGTACGTGGACGTGGCGGAGAATCTGGCGATCGAGCGCGCCAAGAAGCTCTTTGGCGCGGAGCACGCCAACGTCCAAGCGCATTCCGGCAGCCAGGCCAATCAGGCCGTCTATCTGACCGTGCTGAAACCCGGCGAGACGCTGCTGGGCATGAGCCTGGCGCACGGCGGCCACCTGACGCACGGTCACCCGCTGAATTTCTCCGGCAAGATGTACAAGATTGTGTCCTACGGAGTGCGCAAGGACACGGAGACCATCGATTACGACGAGCTGGAACGCCTGGCCAGGGAGCATAAGCCGAAGCTTATCCTGGCCGGGGCAAGCGCTTATCCGCGCTTTCTGGATTTCGCCCGCTTCGCCGCTATCGCCCGCGAGTGCGGAGCGGTGCTGATGGTGGACATGGCGCATATTGCCGGACTGGTGGCCGCGGGCCTGCACCCCAGCCCCTTCCCGCACGCCGACTTCGTCACCACCACTACACACAAAACCTTGCGTGGGCCGCGCGGTGGCGCCGTCTTCTGCAAAGAGCAATTTGCCAAAGACCTCGATAGGATTGTGTTCCCTGGCATCCAGGGCGGGCCGCTGATGCATGTGATCGCCGCCAAGGCCGTGTGCTTCCACGAAGCCCTTCAGCCCGAGTTCGCGGAGTATCAAAAGCAGATTGTCGCCAACGCCCAGGCGATGGCGGAAGGGCTGGCAGCGGAAGGCTTTCGCATTGTCGCCGGCGGGACCGACACGCACCTGATGCTGGTCGATGTATTCACCAAGAAAGTCACCGGCCGTCAAGCGCAGGACACGCTGGAGCACGCCAGCATTACCGTCAACAAGAACGCCATCCCCTTTGACGCCAACCCTCCTGCCGTGGCCAGCGGCATTCGCGTGGGAACTCCTGCCGTCACCACCCGCGGAATGAAAGAACCCGAGATGCGGCAGATCGCCCGCTGGATCGCCGAAGTCCTGAACCACCTCGAGGACGAATCCACCATCAAGCGCGTGCGGAGCCAAGTGGAATCGCTGACGGAAAAATTCCCCCTCTACGAAAACCGTCGTGTGGCGGTGGGGACGAAGCCGTGAGGTGTTTGCCAATAAGCTCGTGTTTTCTTCAAGCCTGGCATGTTCGATCGAACCCCCCCTCGTATGCGACCTAAGCTTCTTACTCTTTTTATCGTGACAGGCATTGCGTTCGGATTTGCGGGCGCAGCCACTGCGGCCAATCCTTATCAGGAGGCGGCGCAACGATACGCTGCGGCGCTCCTCGAATACGGGCGCGACCATTACGGACCCATCCACACGCCGATGTTCGTGCACACCATCGATCTGCGCACGCTGGAAATTCCACAGCAACGAACTCCCGCCGAATGGCGCGCGGAGATGTCGACATGGAAGGAAGATCGCAATTACTTGATGTGGGGCAAGGACCGCAGCAGCATGGCTTGGGCGCAGGATTCCAACCTGCTTTGGGACACGGAGACCATCCGGCTTTTCTATGCCCTCTCCCGGGACATCGGTGATCCGCGCTTTGCCCAAGCCGCCGATGACTACATCGCTTACTTCCTGAAACACTGCGTGAGCCGCACGACAGGCTTCTTTGCCTGGGGCGAGCACATCGCCTACAACGTGCTGGACGACCAGATTCACGGCAAGCGGCACGAGCTCCAGCATCCCGCTCCCCTCTGGGAAGAAATGTGGAAGTTCAACCCGGACGCCGTGCGCAATGAAATCGAAGCCGTCTATCTCTACCACATCACCGATAAGCGAATCATGGCTTACGATCGCCACGCGAATTACTGGAACGGAATGCCGGAGCGAGACCAGGCCACGATTATGGGTTACGCCGGAACCTACGCCCAAGCTTTCGCCTTCTTGTATGGCAAGACTGGCGACACGCAATATTTGGACTGGGGGCGCAAGCTCTTTCTGGCGTTTCAGTCGAAGAGCAATGACGAGGGCCTTTACCCGGATAACTGGACCGACCGGCAAGCCCGCGACATGCCGTACATGTTCACGGTCAATACCTCCATCGCGCTGTCGATGTACCAGCTCTACGAGAGCACGCACGATGATCGCTGGCTGGATGATGCCAACCAGTATCTGGATGCGTGCTTCCGCCGCATCGCGCGGACTCTGGAGAATTCACCCAATCCTTTCAGCACGAGTTACCAGGGTGATGTCATCGGCGCGCCGCGGGACTTCATCGAAGCAGCGCTTAAGGCCTATCACTGGACGGCTGATGACCATTACCTCGCGATGGCGCGCCAGGTCGGCACCGCCTGGGAAAAGACGCCGCAGCCCAAGGCGCAAATGGCTTCCGTTCTGGCCGAGCGCATCAACGCCTTCGCCTCGCTTTTCGAAGCCACGGGTGAGAAGCGTTGGCTGCTGGCCGCCCGCGACTCAGGCGATTATGCTCTGCGCGCTTTCGTGCATCCCAGCGGATTGATTCGCGGCACGGCCATCGTCGACCGGCCTGACTACTACGACAACATCCAGGGTCCGGGAGCCTTGGCCCTGGCTCTTTACAGACTCGGCAACCTTCACGAGGGCCTTGCTCCCCTCAAGCCGGTTGATAAAACTGGCGATGTGCAGCCACCGCAGATTTCGGACTGGAAGTTTCCGGAAGAGGCTTCGAACGCGGAGGCGGTGGCCGTCTCCGTGCGCATTGCGGACCCCTCCGGCATCAAGCGCTCGGTTTTGAATTATACCTACGGGAATGAAGTGGGATTTGAGGACGCGAACCCCGAAATCAAAGGTGATTTCTTCATGTTTCACATCGCACCGCCCGGTGTCAATTTTATTGGCGAAGTCTCCTTCGCGGTTGAGGCCGTGGACGCAAGCTCCAATCAAAACCGCACGATATCTCGATGGCGCCGGCTGAAGCTCGCCTCCGAAGCTCAGGCCGAGAATGCCTACGGCCAATGGCTTTACCCCACGCTCGGCCTAGCGCTCCACGGCGTTCCGCCCGGCGCGGCCGTCAGGGCAAGCGTCACTCGCTGGCTCCCTCCCGGGACGGCTGCCCCGGAGAAGGGATGGGTTTCGGCCGGGCGCTATATCACTTTCGATGAAACGGTGCACACCGGTCTCCTCAGGGTTGCGTATGCGCCGGAAGAAACCTGGCGCCTGATCGAATCCACACTGGTGTTGGCTTTCTGGAATGGCCATGCCTGGGTCCGCGTTCCCTCTGAACTCGATACCACGCAACGTACGGTCTCCGCGCGCAACCCGGCGGCGCGCTGCTGGACGCTCCTTGGTGAGGACCGCGTGCTTTGGTGGGCCCCCGGACGGGAAACGGGAGCGGCGCTCGCCGACCTGGAGGGGAATGGGACGTTTGATGTCGTCACCACGAACTGGCAGCCCGGGGAATTGTTAACCGCTCGCGGCCAATCCCTTCAGCAGTTTCCCATCGATCCTCCCTACCATCCGATCACCAACTTCTCAGCGCCGGCCGTAGCCCGCCTCACGCCGGGGGAAGAACCGCTGCTGTTGTTCGGCGCTCCCTCCGGCTATGTTTACGCTTACGACCGGAGCGGGAAATTGCACTGGCGGTGCGAAGTGGGCGGGGAGATCCTGGGCGCGATCGCCGTCGGCAAGCTGGGCGCCGGGCCGAATCTGGACGTCGTGGCAAGCTGGAGCGGTGGCGTGGCGGTGATCGACGCAGCGGGCCACAAGCGATGGCAAAAACAATTTCCGGAACCCTCGGGCCAGACGCCGGTTCTGGTGGATCTCGAAGGCCGCGGGCGGCTTGACATCGTCCTCAATGTGGCATCGAAGCTCGTGGCGCTGGCGGGAGACGACGGCAGGGTCTTGTGGGAATTCACCGCGCCGGCAGAGAGTTTGATTACCCCCGCGGCCGGCGAGTTCACCCGCGGGGGAAGACCACGCATAGTTACGGGCGATGATACCGGAGTTGTGTATGCCCTGGATGAAGCTGGAAAACTTTTGTGGCGGCAGGACCGCATTTTCGGCCCTCGCGAGGTGCCCGAGCCCATCGACGCCTATGCGGGCATCGCCGAAGTTGGCCTTGCGGACCTCGCCGGACGCGGCGAGCGCCAGGTCATCGTCACCACCAAGTCAGGTGAGACGGTCGCTCTTGGCGCGCGCGGCGAGCGCCTGTGGCGTTTCGCCAGCTACGAAAGAAAGGTGGGCATCAGTTTGGGCTTGGGCGCTCACCTGGCCTTTGCTGACTTGGACGGAGACGGAAAGCTCGAGGTGATCCTCAGCCAACAGGATTCATACGTGTACGTGCTCGACAGCGAAGGGCGCCAAAAGTGGTGCTATCTCGGATATTTCTGGTATCACACGCAGCCGGCGGTTGCGGATCTCGAGCATACCGGCGAGCTCGACATCGTGTTCACCGCCCCCGAGGAGAATGGTACATACGCATTGCGCAGCGGGTACCACGGCAAACCCGGCGGCGCGCCGTGGCCCATGACGCGCGGCAGCCTTGCCCGGACCAACTGTGCACCCTGGTGAGCGCCGGATTCTTTCCAGGATTTCGTGGTGATGGCCTTCCGGAGTAGCGATCCGCTAGGGGGCGCGCTCACCCGCTTGGAACCGGGTCCATGACCCGGCCTTCATATCGCGCAGCAAGGGCGCCTGCCAGGCAAATTCCGGATGCGTCTTGAGAAAGGGCGCGGCGAGAAAATCCTCCCCGCAGGGATGCCCCATGCGCGCGTAGAAACTCATGTCCTTGGCCATCGCGCTGTCAATGACCTTGCCCTGCGCAGCCCCGCCGGGATAATGAGGCGGCCAATCCCAAACATCCACGCCGCGCGGCGAAGCCTCAACGTGGCCGCACAGCGAGCGCTCATCGGCGTCGTCCCGCTTCTCAAAAGCATCGTAATGACCGGCCAGGAACTTCTCCGCCAGGGTCACGTCGATCTTCCCTTTGTTCTGCTCCATTAGTCCTTCCCAGCAGGTGCGGCGCGCATTGGGAGAAGTAGCAGGGTTATGAGGATCGAAGGTGGTTTCTTTGGCGATCAATTCCGGATCGAGCGGGAAGTTGGACCCGACGAAGGCGCCGTCGGTGGTTCGCCATAGGCGGTGAGCTTTCAGGCCCAGCTCGAACTGAGCAATCTCCCCGGTCTTGATATCGGCCAGCAGCCAATCGTTGGCATAGCCGCCGTTGTTGCCGTCGAGCATAATTCGCACATAGTCGTCAATGGAGCGCGCATATTGCAGGGCTTTTCGTGAACGCATGAACTCCGGCGTGCCGTGGGGATCCCAACCCGCGAATTGGCTAATCGTGGTTTCCGTCACCAGGAGACCGCCGGAATTGACTCCGAAATCGTCGTCACTGGTGATGACCCCCGGGAAACCGTCCATCAATATGTTCTGACCCAGCACGGGAACAATGTCGAAGATCACCCGCCAACGCTCGCCGTCCAGGTAGGAAGTCCAGGCATTGTGGGCCATCACGGGGTGATGGTCGCGCGTGTAACCGCCCGTGGCCACAAAGGCGCTACAGTTGCCGGGACTCATCAGGTGCGGGGCATTCGCCACTTTATGTTTCGCGTCATACCAAGGAACATAATAGTCAGGAATCTCCTGGAAGGCGTTGAGGGCAACAACGTCGTCCAGGTCCAGAGCCACGCCGCGGGCCTTCAATCCATCGGCAATGCCTTGCAGCTCATCCTGATATTCATGGTCGATCTTGGGCCAGAGCATTTCCTGCACCACTTGGCGGAAAAAGCCCCAACCACGATGGGTATCGTGCGTGTCGAGCAGCTTGACGGCTTGAAAGGCATCGAGGATTTCCGGGGCCAGCAAATATCCGTGCTGATAACCAATTTGGCGGGGCGAGCCTTGCAGATGGATGAAGACCCATCCTCCCTGGTCAAGTCGGTACGCGCCCTGCAGGTCGGGTGAGCCATTTTCTATTTTCGATTGACGATTTTCATTTGTTCGAACTGCGTGGGCCTTCTGAGGCGCTGCCAACAACCATGCCATAACCACGACGAGTATCGCCAGCGATGCAGCGGCCAATGTCTTCATGAAAATGAGCAAAGTTCTCATCTGTTCTCTGTTCCCTGCAAGAGCTCCCTGGCCGCAGTGTACCCGCTTTGCACGGCGCCTTCAATGGTGGCAGGCAAGCCCGTGGCGGTCCAATCGCCCGCCAAGAAGAGCCCTTGGATGGGAGTGCGGGCAGTCGGCCGCAGTGGCTCAGCTTCCGGACTTGGCGAAAAGGTCGCGAAGCGCTCTTTGATGACGAGTGAGTGCAGGAGTTTTGCCTTGCGGACCGCCGGCAACATTTCACCCAGCTCTCGTAAGGAGATGGCCAGCAATTCTTCCTTCGACCGGCTGACGTGCTCGCGCGCGCCACTTAGGACCAGCGAAACGTAAGGGTCGTTGGTGGTCAGAATGCGGCTTTTGTCGAAAAGCCATTGAATGGTCGTTCCGCGCAAACCCGCAAACTCGAGATCGGTAATGGGCGCGTCAAACCACAGGTCAATGGAGATGATGGGCGCGGGACGGAGCGCCAGGGCGGCGGCAAAGAACGGCTCCGTGCGGAGCAAATCGCTGGGGAGCACGACGGCGAGTTGGTGCCACGGCACGGCGGAAATCACGGGAGCGCCCTCGATTTCCTCCCCGTCGCCCAAATCCACACCCCGGCAGGCGCCTTGCGCGATCAGCAACTGCTTTACGCCGCGCCCGGTTTGCACACGCCCGCCGCGCGCTTCGATGTAAGCCGCGGCCGCGGCGGTGTAACACTCGCTCAAACCCACGCGCGCGATGCCGAGCCGCGAGTCGGCGGGAGAGGAAAACAGCGCCAGCCGCAGGACGTGCTCAAAAAGCTGCGCGGAAGCGATGTGCGGGTCCTCATTCATCGCCGCGATGCAGAGCAAGTCCCAGAAATTACGTTGCAGGCCTTCCGATTGCCCCCGCCGGCCGAGCCATGCCGTGACGCTCTCGCCGGCAGCGGGAGCGGAGGTCTGACGGGCAGTGCGCAGATCCTTCCCCAAACGCATCACTTCCAGTTTTTGCTTCAGGGAAAAACTACCGGAGCGCAGCACGCCCAAAAGCAGATGCCAAGGCGAAGGCCAATCCGGACAGTCGAGGCGCGAGAGCCGGCCGTCGCGGTCCAGAAACGGCACGGCGAGCCGGGGCTGAAAATGCACCCGGTCCAGAGTTCCAAGGGTTTTGAGGAAGTGGATTGTCGAATGGTAACAACCCATGAAGAGATGCTGGCCGTTGTCCACAACCGAGCCGGTGGTGGGATCACGAAATGAGCGAGCCCGCCCGCCGAGATACGGCTTCTGTTCGAGCAAGCAAACCCGCTTGCCGGCCTCGGCCAAGGCCACACCCGCCGCAAGGCCCGCGAAACCGCCACCGATAATCAAGGCGTCATTGGACATGGCTGGAAATCAGAAGTCGGGAGCCAGAAGCCAGGAGTCAGGAGGCAATGCCCCGCCATTCTGACTCCTGGCTTCTAACTCCTGACTTCTACTTATGCCACTCCGCACCGAGATAAACCCTAAGCGCTGCCCAGAGCTTCAGGGGGCGGGGGACACGCACCCGCTTGCCGAAGACGTTGTAACAGCGTTTTTGGATGCGCTTCAGGATGCCCCAATAAATCGCCGCCATAATTTCCGCAGCCTTCATCGATTGCCGGTCTTCAGGAGGGAGCGTCTGGCGCGCCAGGTCGAAGTAGTGTCGAGCACGGTCGCATTCGAACTGCATCAACTCGATGAAGGGATCGGTGTATGCGCCGGCCAGCAGCTCGCCGGGTCGGACGCCGAACCGCTCCAAATCCTCTTGGGGAAGGTAGATGCGCCCCCGCTGTGCGTCCCGCTGAAGGTCGCGCAGAACATTGACAAGTTGTAACGCCATCCCCAGGTTCACGGCGTAATCCCGCGTGCGGGGGTTGTGATAACCAAAGATTTCGATGCAAATCAACCCGATGGTCGAGGCCACGCGGTAACAATACTGAGACAACTCTGCAAACGTCTCGTAGCGCGTGTTGGCCAAATCCATTTCCAGGCCCCGGATCAAGTCCTCGAAAGGCTCCCGGGGAATCTTGAATCGCTTGATGGCTTCCGCCAGGGCGCGCAACTCCGGCGCGTCGAGGTGACTGCCCTCTTCTGCGTAACACGCATCCAGCGCCTGGCGGTAGCTCACCAGTGCGGCGGCGGCTTCCGCCGGGTCGAGGCCACTGTCCGCGATATCGTCACCCCGCCGCGCGAAGGCATAAACCGCTTCTATGGCGAGCCTCTTCTCCGGGGGCAGAAAAACAAAAGCGTAATAGAAATTGGTTACGTGAGCGTTGGTGAAATGGGTATTTCTCGAGGACACGTTCATGATGGGATGGTAACCGTCGGAGTGTGCGCCACGCTCGCGCGCAACGGTGCCCGGCGGGCGCGCAAGTAAAGGCGCAGGAAATCCCACTTGCCGAGCGAAGGCCGCCGATGAAAGATATCATAGGAAACCGCTTCGATTTTCGAAAGTATCGACGTTCCGCCCAGCCACGTCAGGCGCAATTGCGTGCGCAGTTTGGGTTGCACTTCCTCCGGCAAGCCTCTTCCGCGCTCGAAAAGCTCGCGGGTGCGGGCGATTTCAAAGGCCAGCAATTCCCGCCAGCGGGTGTCGGAGCGCCCCGCGCGCAGGTCATCGAGCGTGTAATTGAAGCGCGCCATATCTTCCTGCGGCAGGTAGATGCGATCGCGGGAAAAATCAATCGCCACGTCTTGCCAGAAGTTGGTGAGCTGCAGCGCGGTGCAAATGTTGTCGGAAAGCTCAAACCGGTGCGGGTCGTGATAGCCGAACAGTTCCAGCACCAGCCGCCCCACTGGGTTCGCGGAACACGCGCAGTAAGTCAGCAGGGAATGGAAGTCCGGATGGCGGTTGACCACCACGTCCGACTCAAATGCACGGAGCAGGTTTTCAAAGTTCTCGCGCGAAAGGCGGAACCGCTCCGCGCTGTCGCGCAACGCCAGGAAAACCGGATGATCGATTTTCCCCGCGTAGCAGGCCGCGAGCTTGGCGCGCCAATCGGCCAGCTTTTCGAGACGGTTCTCGACGTCCGGCTCATCCGCAACGTCGTCAGCGTAACGGGCGAAGGCATAAACCGCCGCGAGCGCGTCGCGCTTGTCGCGGGGGACAAGATACGACGCGGTGGGGAAATTCTCGTAGTGCCGGCTCGCCAACCGGCGGCACTCAGCGTAAGCCGCCCGCAAATTGGTTTCAGAGGTGGACATAAATCGGAACCCGCGGCTCATTATAGGGCTTCCCGAGCATCTCAGGAAACCCGATTGTGAGAAAAGAGATCAAGGGAGCAGCCTGGATAGGGCCTTGGGTTGCGTGGGAGACGGCATGGCTGCGCACGGCGGGTGTATACTCCCATGCACCGGGGGCCTGAACGAAAGCCTCAGTTGAGACCCACTGCGATTATCGTAGTGCCAAAAGGGCGGCGACCCAGATGATCTCGTACTTCATCTTTTTTTTCCTGTCGGGTTTTTGCGCGATTCTCTATGAGCTGGTTTGGTTACGGCTCTCCATGGCGCAGTTTGGCGTTACGACCGCGCTCGTCTCCATCGTGCTGTCGGTGTTCATGGCAGGGCTAGGGGCTGGATCTTGGGCGGCGGGCACACTTGTGAAGAGGTACGGAGACCAGCTTAAATCACCGCCCCTCCGGGTTTACGCATTTTCCGAACTTCTTATTGGCGTGTCGGCCTTACTGGTTCCAGTAGAAATGGTCTGGGGTCATCAACTCCTCGCGCGGATGGCGGAACGAGCTCCCATAACCTCGGGAACGTATAACCTGGTCTCCGGCTTGTGGCTCGCGCTGACGTTAATTCCGTGGTGTGCTGGCATGGGCGCCACGATTCCGCTGGCCATGTTTGCGATTCGCAGTGACCGGCGATACGAAACGAGTCGGTCTTTCAGTTTTCTTTACCTCGCCAATGTATTGGGCGCGGCAGCCGGTTCCGTGATCCCTCTGTTTCTTATCGAAATCTACGGCTTCCGCCGCACTCTTTATATCGGAGCGTTCTTGAACGCAACGATCGCTTTATCTGCGATCCTGCAGACATTGGCTCCGTCCTCACAGAAGGCGAGGGTAGGTGCGCAGCCCACTGATGCCGCGAGATCCGGGCCCAAAGGTGGGAATTGGCTGCTGGTGCTCCTGTTCACCACGGGGCTCACGACGATGGGTATGGAGGTCGTCTGGATCCGGATCTACACAGCATACGTCGGACCTGAGGTCTACTCCTTTGCCATCATCTTGGCGACTTATTTGGTGTCGACGTTCGTCGGATCGCAGGTCTATCGGTTATGGAGCCGGCGCACTGATCGGGAAAGCAGGTTGGCGTGGATCTCGCTGGCTTTGCTTGGGCTTCTTGCCCTGGTTACCGCCGATGCCAGGCTGATCATGGTGCAACTGTTTCGCGTCATGGTGGGGGTAGGGCCCTTTTCCGCCGTCGTTGGATTCCTCACACCCATGCTGGTCGACCGTTGGTCCGCGGGAGATCCGGACCGTGCCGGGCGTGCTTACGCGGTGAACGTGCTGGGCTGCATCGTCGGTCCGCTTGTATCGGGTTTCGTGTTGCTACCGCTCGCGAGTGAGCATTTATCATTGTTGCTTTTCGCATTACCCTGGCTCGCAATGGCAGCGCGGCCGCGAGGTCTCAAGAGACTCCAGCTCGCTGCCGCGTATGGCATCGTGGCCGCCTCGATGGCGGTATTTTTCCTAACCCAAGGCTACGAGACACAATTCCCTGAGCGCAAAGTCCTGCGTGACAGCACCGCGACCGTGATCGCCGCGGGGAATGGAATGGACAAGGCATTGCTGGTGAACGGTGTGGGAAACACATTTCTGACTCCCATCACGAAGATGATGGCGCACTTCCCCCTGGCCTCGTTGGACCACACTCCGCGCACCGCTCTAATTATCTGCTTCGGGATGGGAACCACTTTCCGTTCCGCAGTTTCCTGGGGAATTTCCACAAAGGCCCTGGAGTTAGTTCCCAGCGTGCCGAAGCTGTTTTCCTATTTTCATCCCGATGGTGCGCAGGTTCTTGCTTCGCCCTTGGCACATGTGGTCATCGATGACGGCCGACGCTACCTCGAGCGTTCCACCGAGCGATATGATCTGATTACGATCGACCCTCCTCCCCCCATTTCCGCGGCCGGGTCGAGCCTCCTCTATTCGGTCGAGTTTTATCAATTGATCAAGCTCCATCTGCAGCCGGGAGGTATCCTGGCGCAATGGTTACCCTATGGAGACAAGGAGATTCAATCGTCCGTTGCGCAAGCGCTGGGAGAATCGTTTCCCTACGTCCGGGTTTTCGGCTCGGTTTACATGTGGGGTCGGCATTACCTGGCAAGCAATCACCCGATTCCTCAGCGTACGGCAGCGGAACTCTTGGCGCGGATGCCGCGCCACGCGGTCAGCGACATGATGGAGTGGGGCCCTGCCAATACACCTGATGAGCAGTTCAATCGGATGCTCTCGCACGAATACCAAATCGGCCAACTCGTCGCGCTTTCTCCCACTACTCCCGCACTCACCGACGATCGGCCGACGAACGAGTACTACCTCCTGCGCATGATTCTGTACAGAGTGGACTCCAAACCTCGCCTCCACTCGGGCTCGATACAGGGGAACGGTCGGTAGCCTTTTCTCGGCACTGGGAGGTCCTGGCTTGCACACACCCCCGTTCTGTTGTGGTGCCGACGCATTCAGGCCGGGCGGCTCGGCCAATGTCACCAAGGCCGGCGATGTCACTATGCGCTGATAACCTGGCGCCGCAGAGGGAGCGCCTGCGCATCAAGAGGGTGTATACTTTTCGTCGCCATGAAGATGCATTGAACCATTCGTTTGACCTGATGGTGAAGCCATGAAACGCTTCCTGCTTGTTGTGCTCTTCATCATTGCTGGCCTCAAAGCGGTGGCGGCGCCGCAGGACACTCGCCCGCCGTTATCCAAAGACGAAGTGCTTGATCTGTTGATCAGTTCAGCGCCCAGCAAGGTCGTGATTTCCACGGTCAAACAATATGGAATCGCTTTCAAGCCGACCCCCCAGGTCCTGGAGGAATTCCGTAAGGCAGGGGCTGACCAGGCCGTGCTGGCGGCGTTGCGGGGGTCCTGGCAGGAGGATATCCCCAAACCCCTCGGCGACAAGGATATCCGGATGATGCTGGCCAAGGATGTACCCAGCGAAAACATTGTGAGGGCGGTGCTTGAACGCGGCGTTGATTTCCAGCCAACCCCGGGTTACTTCGAAACGCTGCGATCGGAAGGGGCCAAGGACGCCCTCATTGATACGCTGCGGGCCATTTCGCCGAGGCCGTTCAGCAAGGCCGAGCTCTTGCAACTGCTGACCACCCGTGTGGACCAGAATTCGATCGTGCAGAAGGTGCAGCAACGGGGAATTGATTTCGGGCTGGACAGCGAGAACCTCCAGGCATTCCAGAGCCGCGGAGCTCGGGCACCGCTGTTGGCAGCCCTTCGCACCGCCAAACGCGCGAAGCCCTTTGTGGCGCAGACCCCGCCTGGACCCACATTGGCGCCGCCCCTTGTGGAAGGCAAGACCGTGACCCTAATCTGCGAGCCTGCCGATCCGGATGTTCCCGTGTTCTCCGAGGCGAATGATCTTGGCAAGCTTGCTGCGCGCCTGCGTTGCGGAGAGCGGGTCACCTTCCTGGAAAGGGTCGTCTCTCCTCCGGGCGTTGACAAGATCAAGTATGCCGACGGAAAGGAAGGCTTTGTTGCGGACTCTTACCTCGAGGTTCCGATGGCCACGCCGGGGGGTGAGGTCAAGGAACCCATTGCAATCTACAAACCCGATCCCCAATATACTCCCGAAGCGCGCCATGACAGGATTGAAGGCGTTGTGAAACTTTGGATTGTTGTCGACGCACAGGGCAATGTTTCCGACGTTCTGGAAAGGTCGGCGCCTTTGGGAGATGGATTGGATAAAAGCGCCATCGACACGGTAAAGAGGTGGAAGTTCAACCCTTCCACAAGCAACGGTGTTCCCGTGCCTGTGCGCGTCCAGGTCGAGATTACTTTTCGTTTTTAACTCGATACTCCCTAATGCGGCCCGGCCTTCGAACGGGAGTCGCGGCGGGCAGGCGCCAAGTTTGCTTGCCATCACGGTTTGTGGTGTTCTCTGAAATCCATTAAGATGTGCGGTCATGGCCCGCAAATCTCACTCTAAACGCACCGACCCGACGGAATCCAAGGTGGATTCCCCCATGGCGGTCGAGCTGCCGCCACCGAGCCAGGATGCTGCCCCACTGAACAGTCCGGACCTTTATATCAACCGCGAATTGAGCTTGCTGGAGTTCCAGTGCCGGGTTTTGGAAGAAGCTGCAGACCCGGAAAACCCGCTGCTCGAGCGAGTGAAGTTTCTCGCCATTCTCGGGTCGAATCTTGACGAATTCTTCATGGTTCGCGTCGCGGGATTGATGAAGCAGGTAGCGAGTGGCAGGACGGAGGTCGGGCGCGACGGCCGGCCTGCGGCGGTCCAACTCCAACTGATTCGAGAGAAGGTTTGCCAGATTGCCGCACTCGCCCATGACCTCTGGAGGCGGGAAGTTCAGCCGGCCTTGGAGCAGCAGGGGATCAGGGTTGTTGATTCGTCATCCCTCGAGGGCGAGGAGCGCGCTGCGGCGGATGGCTATTTTCTTGAGCACGTGTTTCCCGTTCTGACGCCGCTGGCCTTCGATCCCGGGCGCCCCTTTCCCCACATCTCGAATCGCAGCCTGAACCTGGCTGTGGTGGTGCGCGACCACAAAGGGCAGGAACACTTTGCTCGCGTCAAGGTCCCCAACACCCTGCCCCAGTTAGTCCCGGTAAAGGCCGCCGCGGGAAATTCCCCCGCATCCCCAACGGCGTCCAAGACCTTCAAGTTTGTATGGGTTGAGCAGTTGATCGCGGCGAACCTGCACCGGCTGTTCCCGGGCATGGAGATTGTGGGGTCGTCCCCCTTTCGGGTGACGCGTGACGCCGAAGTCGCAGTGCAGGAATTGGAGAGCGACGACCTGCTGGAGGCCATTGAGGAGGCCATGCGGGAGCGCCGCTTCCTGGCCGTCGTCCGGTTGCAAGTTGCGCAGGACATGCCGGAGAGGATTCTATCAATCCTCACCAACCAGATCGAGATCCATCCCCAGGATGTTTACCGCGTCGACGGGCCGCTCGGTTTCGACCGGTTTATGGAACTCTATTCCCTCGACCGGCCGGACCTGAAGGACAAACCCTTCGTGCCGACGATTCCCGCCAGTCTGGGCGCGGACTGCCAGGGAGATCTTTTCAGCCTGGTTCGCGAGGAAGATTTTCTGTTACACCACCCCTACGATTCCATCCAACCGGTGGTGGAGTTCCTGCGCCAGGCGGCGCGCGACCCCAATGTGCTCGCCATCAAGATGACCCTCTACCGCGTGGGGAGAAACTCCCCCATTGTCGCCGCTCTGCTGGACGCCGTAGAGGACGGCAAGCAAGTGGCCGTACTCATGGAATTGAAGGCTCGCTTCGATGAAGAAAGCAATATCGAGTGGACCCGGACGCTGGAAGATGCGGGAGTACACGTGGTCTATGGACTTGTCGGCATGAAGGTCCACAGTAAGATCGCCCTGGTGGTGCGTCGCGAAGGCGATGCCATCCGCCGCTACGTGCATTTGGGGACAGGCAATTACAATCCTATCACCGCGCGCCTCTATACCGACCTGGGCTTGCTGACCTGCAACGAACAGATCGCCGCCGATGCCACGCAGTTTTTCAATGCCCTAACCGGCTACTCCGCCCGGCAGGAACCCGAAAAACTTCTGGTGGCCCCTGTTAATATGCGCGAGAGGTTGGAGGAACTGATTCGCCGCGAAATCGACCACCAGAAAAGCGGGCGAGGCGGGCGGCTGATCTTCAAAGCCAACTCGTTGGAAGATCCGCCCATGATCCACCTGCTCTATCAGGCTTCGCAAGCGGGCGTAAAAGTGGACCTGCTGGTGCGCGGCATTTGTTGCCTGCGCCCCGGCATCCCGGGCATGAGTGAGAACATCCGGGTGATCAGCATCGTGGGGCGATTCCTGGAGCATAGCCGGGTCTATTACTTTCAAAATAGTGGAGCGGAGGAAGTCTATTTGGGTAGTGCCGACTTGATGCGCCGCAACTTGAGCCACCGCGTGGAAATCATCTTCCCGGTCGAAAACCCCCGGCTGGTCCGTCGGCTGAAAGAGATTCTCGATGTGTACCTTGCCGACCAGGCCAAAGCGCGCCATTTGCAATCCGACGGCAGTTACACGCGCAGCCCGGAGCAAAAAGCCCCCTTGGCCCTCAACGCCCAGACGTCATTCATGGGGCCGGGTCCCAAGGCAGATCATGGTCAACCCACCGCCACCTTCGTCTGATGCCGCCCGGCTTTCGACGCGAGCGCATTCTGCGGACCAACCTCTATTGCTAACATCACCCATGGCATCGAATAAAGCGGGCAAGGCGAGGGAGTAGTCATGCATAGCCGTTGGAGACCAGCCGCCCCCCAGGTACCGAGGCCGAAGGGGACAAGGGGCGGGCGCAATGGCGTTGATGAACGTACCGAGAGGCGAGGAGAATGGACCGCCGACTTTTTCTCAAAGGAATCTCCCTGTGGGGCGCGGCGCTGAATCTCGAGCGCGCGCGATTACTGGCGAAGACCCTCGGGAGGCAAGCACCGGAGGCGATTCCGCCCGGGCGCAACCTGCTCCCTCCCTCTGTGCCCCCCGAAGTGGTCGCCTGGTTCTGGATGGAAAAGCCGGAGTTTCAACCCGAAGGGTATCGCCAGTTCATTGACTTGATCGCCGAGCACACCAACTTCGGAATGCTCGCCACCAGCCTGCGCGCTCCCCGGCACGAAATCACCGATCTAGAGACTCACAGTAAGGTAAGACGCGCCGTGGATTATGCGCATCAGCGCGGCCTCAGGGTCGCTATGGATCTGGATGTTCGTCTTGCGCGCGGCGCCTTTCGCAAACGCTATCCGGACCAGCAACAATGGATCATGCGAATCCGCGCGTTTCCATTTGCGCCGAGTGGCCCCACCGAGGCGTCCATCGCGTCTCAGCCCCTGGGCGATCACATGACCTGGCCGGACAGCCAATACGAACGCCTATCCGGACGCGTGCTGGGTGTGTACCGTTCCGCCCCTAACCAGCCCGGCATGCCTCTGCAATCGATTCGGGACCATTGCCGCGTGTTGGAGGAATCTCCGGAGCATGTAACAGTTGCGGCTCCGGACGAGATGCGCGCGACGGATTAAGAATGGGTTGTCGCTGCTGCATTCGAATATCAAACACCGGATGTTTTCTCGCCCGAACTCCTCGGTTTCCAGCGGGAAATCTGCCAGCAATACCGCGACGCCGGCTTGGATGGCGGCATGGGTGCGGACGAGTGGGGATTTCCGCCCGTCTTCAATCATGGCGGCAAAGATGGTGACTTCTGGTATTCCACGGCCCTCGCGGAACAATACCGAAAGGCGGGTGGGAGAGACTTCGTCCTCGATGGCATTCTGATGGCGTTGGGATGGGGAGGCACGTACGAGCAGCGGCTCGTGGCCATCAACCGTTACATGCAGCTTATCCTCGCTCGAAACACCGAGCTGGAACAGGGCTTTTATCGTCACGCCAAGGAGGCTTTCGGCCCGGAATCGTTCACTGCCACACACGCCACGTGGGGATTCATGCCGTGGGGTGACGCGTTCAAGAATGGTTACGACTGGTGGGGAGCTATCCGCGACTATGGCCAGACGGATGAGCATTGGCCAGTCCCCGTGCGCACGGCATTGGCGAAGAAGATGGGCGGATCGATTTGGTACAACCAATTCTATGCCCCCGCACCTGCGCCTTATGTCCGCGAAATCTGGCGGGACGCCCGCACCGGGGGCCGCGTGAATCTGCATCCGCTTTGGCCCTCCTCGGTGGGGTCGAAGGCGTATCAGGAAATTTTCTCCGGTCCCTTTATGCGCGCCGAAAGCCGCGTCCGGCTCTTGAACCTGATCCAGCCCGCTCCGCTGGATTGTCCCGTGGCGATTGTCTTTGGACACGCGGCCTCGCTCAATTGGGAGGGTCCGCATTTTGGCGACTTGGGAGAAGGTTTCGCCACCGAGCTTTGGAAGACCTTTGGTGTTCGCGCGGACATTATCCCCTCTTCTGAAATTGCCTCAGGGGCGCTCAAGTTGGACGGTAATAGATGGCTCACTTACGGTGCACAACGGTACCGGGCGCTGGTATTTTTGAACCGGGATTTTGAGGGTCCAGAGACCTTCGATTTCCTTCGGCGCGTTGCGCAATCCCAAACTCAGGCGTTTGTTGACGATGAAACCCGCCGGGCTCCCGATGGCAGCGTCCGCAGCAAGGAAGAGGTGATTCCCGGGGCAGGACTGAACCCCACTCCGGCCGTCGTCGCGGAATTCCTTCAAAACTGGCACAGCCCGCGCAATCCCTCACCCCGCGACCTGGTGCGTTTGACCGATGGAACGAGCCTGCTCCTGCGCGGCGAGAAAGACCCCGCCGGAGACAGGATTGACGAGACTTTCTTTGTCGATTGCCGCGGCGGGCTGGTCCAGGTAAGTGCCGGCGCCACCGGCGTGGTCGGCATCCGGTTGGGCCCGGACGGCGACCTGCAGGCCCTCGCCGCCTCGGAGCTTCGCTATGTGCGCATCGAGATGATCACAACCTCCGGCGAGCCCATCCCCAAGTTCCATCTGGAACTTCACGCCCCTCTCGATATGGCTCTATGGCAAGATGCTCATGGCAAGTGGCGCGGGGTCATTCAGGGTGACAGCGAAACCCCTCAGGAATTGCTCCGCCGGACAAGGGATTGGGTGCGGATGGATTTGATTCCCCCCATCAATACCAAAAGGTAAGGCCTGCCTTTCGGCTGGGGCCTGTGAGCGAGGCGTGTTGATGCGCCGCTCGTGAATTGTAGAAACTCGAAATCAAGCGAGCTCGCGGGTCCGTCTACTCCAGAGCGAATGGCGGAGGGAGAGGGATTCGAACCGTGACCGCCTGTTGATTATAGGTAACTTGCTGATTTCACAAAAACGCAGAAACGACAGAAACGGCCAAAACGCCAGTTTGAGGTACACGGCGGGTACACGGCCCCTATAAGGTACATTCCTTTACTTACTGTTGGACACCCTCGCGACACCCCTGCCCCGCCGTTGCAAGGGGTGCTCAAGTGGCTTGACGCCGTCAGACCTCCGTGTTTTTCGCAGAGATTTCCTTTGGAGGGTGGCGGATGCCAGGTCTGCCAAGCTCTTCAGCATCATGCGTTCTTCGCGGGTTGGGCCGTAGCAGAGTCTTTTCAAGCCTCGTCTCAAGCCTCTTCGGTTCGTTGGTAGCGTTTCCAAAAGGTAGCGATCATACAGGTTCCAAATGACGTGCGCCGGTGGTAGCTCGTCTTGCCTTTGACGGTAGCGGTGGAGGTCTTGAGTGATCTTTGCCTCGGTATAAGTATGGTGGTGTTTGTCTTCAAGGAAAGCGATGATCATTTTGGTCCTGTCGCCGCTGCAGAAGGACTGTTGGCGGAACCACTTTGAAATATGTAGCATCTTTAATATCAACCATGCATAAAATATCATTCGTTGATACTCGACATTGCCCATTCCCGGGCCTGTGACGTAGGCGCCATGGGCCGCGTCGTAGTAATGCAATTTGCCCTGCTGCCTGTAGACCTCCTCCGCTTCGTGGAGTTGCTCGATTGCTCCCCGAAGTTTCGAATTCGGATACCGCAAGGACAACAGGTCCAGTGATGACCTCTTTTTTGTGAGGCTCGTCAAAGCGCCTGTCGCCTGCCGAGACGGTGAGTTTGTTCTCGTCAGGTCTTCTAGATAGCCTGATTTCGCGTTTGACCACGGCCAATTGTTCGGATTCAGTAACCAGGCTAAGAAGCGGATCAATTCCCGAAATGGAAATTTGGAGGTTACATCACTCGCTCCTTTTTGCCTCACTTTTTGTAAGATGACAGCCTCCTCAGTAATCCCTTACCCTCTACGAGCGTTTGGGGCAACTGGTTTGGCCCTCGTTGCGGCACCCGTGCCCAAAACAGTTGCCCTGATTATATACGCACGGTCATAAGTAATTGCGAATAATTAGCCGTGATTCAGGATAGGGCACACAACCTTTTCAGGGTGGCCGATCCCCGTGCCCAGGGGCTGAATTCCTTTTCTGCCGCCACGATAA
>JBEKNU010000107.1:0-23342 GCA_049522495.1 Terriglobia bacterium | reverse complement strand
GACCAGCCCGGGCTTCGTGGGATGCTTGTACTGGTGGTGACTTCCCCGGGTCCTAACCAGAAGCCAGCCATCCTCTTCAAGCATCCGAACGATCTCGCGAACCTTCACCTTGTAAGGATAGGCGCGCCCCCCTCGGAAGTCAATCCGCGTCAGCGACGTAGCCGGTCGCTACTCTCGTGACCGTGCCCTTTCCTTCGATGACGAACCCACGGTCAATTCCCAAGACGAATTGAGAAGGGCAGTGACGAGTGACGAGTGGCGAGTGACGAGCCCATCCGTGAAGATTCTTATATGAGCCGCCGTTCGAACGGGTGAATGCCATCACGAGATGCCGGGCTTGCCCTACCCGGCGTTCCGCAGGGTGAATGCGGAACCGGGGGGACAAGCCGTCAGGGCTGTCGAAATTAGCCGAGACGGCCCCTATTGTGACGATTGCGGTGAGGTATTCGCCTGTTCCCCGAAGGGGAAAACCGTGAGTAGCCGTAGGTGAAACCTACGGATGAGGAAGCGCAGGAAATAGGTTCCGGCCCTGAAGGGGCCGACCAAGGCGACCCCTTCAGGGTCGGGCGAATCCGTTCAGGGCCATACCGATCCGTAGGTTTCACCTACGGCTACTCACGGTTCTCCCCTTCGGGGAGAGCTGAAAGGAATTTGATAGCGTATGATAAGGGAAGACCTAACTTGGACAAGCCTGGCAATCCGTCCCCCTACACCTTCCGCAACTCGATCACTAAGCGTAAGGCGTCGTTAACGGCTCTTCCACTGCGAAAGGCCTTGTGGACATCGGGGTCCAGGAGAACCAGATTGGTGCCCGCGTGGTAGCGCTTCGCGTACTTGCCGCGCACGCCGCCCTTGAGCAACTGGCCAAGATCATATTCGGGTCGCAAATCGTCATTCATCTCATTCTTGCGTGTTTTCATAAGCTCTTTTTTCCATTGCGGGCGGGCTGGCGCAGAGCCGCTTTTCAAGCTCTGCGGCTCTTCCTGCGCCAATCGCTTTGACAGGATTACTTCAGCGCTAGAGTCGGAGCGCGCGAAGCAATTCCAGATCGGACAGTATTTGAATCCCACGCGCGGCGCTGAAACGTCGCACTTCTTCCGTGAAGAAATCCGCATCTCGGGTACAGATGACGTCGGCATTTCCTGCCAGTGCTGTACCGAGCACGGGTTCGTCCGCTGGATCTCTCAGCAGCTTCTCCGGCACGGATAAGGGATGGACGAGGGTGGAAACGCGTGCCAGATAATCCAAATACTCGGAAATATCCCCTGCGGTCAGGCCAGAACTCTTCAATACCCTTGGGTAACCCAGAATCCGCCGCAGTTCTTGCAGCAAGTACTGTGACAGGATGAGAACATCAGAGCCTGTGGCCACGAAGAGTAATCCATGGCGGGCAGGGCCGTGGGCCAATTGGTGGGCGCGGGCAAGGACATTGGTGTCGAAACAATTCTCACTCGCGTTCACGATATCCGGGACGCACGTTGCGAATGGCCTCGTTGAGGGCTTGTTCCGTTTCTTCAGGAGATGCGCCCTTTGGTTTTTGGTCAATCCGATTGAAGTGGTCCTGCAAATTGCGCCCGGCTTCCATGTGAGCTTCTCCCGTGGGGGCGGCGTGGGGGACAAATGTCATGATACTTACTTCCTCATCGTCTTGAAGGGAGCGTCCCAACTCCGCTTCCAAAGCGGCGCGAGTCTCGGTTTTAAGCTCGCTGGCCCTATGGATCAAAAGGCTCGGCATGATTTCAACCTCCCTCCGGGGTCCATCACTAAAGTTTAGCATGTCTTAAAGCGAGTGGCCATCACGGTCACTGCTTTTGGAACCCTGGGCTTTTCCTCCGATGACGAACCCACGGTCCATTTCCAAGACGAAATGGCCGTGGCGACCTCCGGGTCACACAACCTCAGATGCCGTTTGAAGGGGTGAATGCAATCACGAGATGCCGGGCTTGCCCTACCCGGCGTTCCGCAGGGTGAATGCGGAACGAGGGGACGGTCCGTCGGTTGACGGATCCCCCTACGCCTTACGCAACTCGCTCACCAGGAAAATGCCGACCTGAAGGTCAGCGCTACATTTGCTCGATCGCGACGTAGGGGCAGGCCTCGTGCCTGCCCTCCGCACGGGCACCCACGAGGAGTGCCTCTACGCTTCCTGGTTCGGCTCACGGATCGCACCCGAGTGACGCGGGCCCACCAAACAGGTCCGCGCTTGCTTAAAGCGGAGCGCATTTGCTTGCATCTACGTGCTGCCTTACAATGACCCCGCGTATCACTTTTTTGCCTGGCGCGTGAGGCGACCACCTTTCCGTCTGAGAGTTCCGCGTGGATGTCGCTTACGGACTAACACCTCTGGTTGTCAGCAAGCTCGTGGTTTATACCTTCGGGACGCTGATCCACCTCTTCCTGATGGTCTTGATTCTGGGGAACCGACGGCTACACCGGCTGGAATGGCTGGTGTTCAGTTTGATGTCCGCTTTGTTCATGTGGTATTCGGGCAATCTGCTGGCCCTTAACCTCGACCTTCGCTACGGGGCAGGTCCGGTGGTTCTATCAGGATTCTCCCGCATCCTTTCCATCGCGGGATTCATGGCCGCTGTGCCCCTGCTGGTTCACGTGCAAACTGAATATTGCGCGGGTTTCGTCCGGATCCGGCTTTGGCAACGGCTGCTGGTGGCGGGCTTTTACGTTCCTGTGATGTTTGGTCCTTGGATGGTGGGCAGGTTGCTGCGTCATCTCGGCTGGGAACCGCTGGTCGCGCTCGGCCCCCCCGTGCGCTTGCTGGTTCTATGGGCCGCGGCCGCCCTGCTCTTCGCCGCGGGCGTCAACGGATACTTGAACGTGCAACGCCGCGCTGTTGACCCGACACTGGCGAGATTTCTCGGCTATCTTGCGGGGCTTCAGGGATTGCTGGCATTGGGTTGGGCCATCGCCTATTTGCCGCACGCATCGCCGCCGGGCGACGGGTTGGGTGGATACTTGCCCACAGGTTTAATGCTGGTGGGAATTCTCCCCAGCGCCCTGATGGGTTACTCGATTTTTCGCTACAACTTCCTCGACCTGCGCGTTCAGCGGAATTTCATTTATGCCGTCGCCGCCATCTTCGGATCTTTAATCTATCTGAATTTTATGCGCCGGGTAAGCGGATGGCTGGAGGTCCACGACGTCCCGCCTGCGGTTACCGAGGGCGTCATGATCTTCATCCTGGTTGTGCTGGTAGAGCCCCTGAAGCGTTTGATCAGCCGCGCCCTGCATCGACAATTCGTTTCCGAATTCGAAAAGGTCCAGAAACTCGTATTGGAAATTGAGGAACATGCCAAGCAGACGGGGGATGTGGATTCACTCCAAGCTCTGGTGGAAGAGCGTGTGCCCCAGGCGCTGGGTTTGGAGAGGGTAAACCTTCTGCGCAGCTTGGTGTCCAGCGACGCTTCCCATCCAGGAGTGGGGCCCAAAGCCCATCGCGTGACCATTTCTCGCGGCGGAGAAACCGTGGCTTTTCTGGAGGTCGTGCCCGTCCGCGGGGAAGTTTCCGGCGAGCAAATCGCCGCCCTGGAGATTCTCGCTGACCGCCTGGGGGCGGCCTTGGAACTCTGCCGGCTCATCGCGGATAAAATCAATCTGGAGCGCGAGCTGGCCGCGAAGGAGAGAATGGCTTTTCTCGGCGAGATGGCGGCGCGCATTGCGCACAATGTCAAGAATCCGCTCAGCGGCATGAAGACCATCGTGCAGCTTATGGAAGAGGACAAGGAGCTTCCCGAGAAAGCTCGGCGCGATTGCCGGATGCTGGCGGATGAGATCGACCGTTTGAACCGGAACATCTCGCAAGTCCTGCGTTACGCCAAGCCCGCGCGTGATACGGACCGGCCGGCCGATTTGGTGTCCGTCGTGAAGCGGGTCGCTGCCATCTCGCGGATGGAAGCCGAGCGGCGACATATCACCTTGGAGATGAACGACGCCGGGCCTTGCCTGGTGGAAGGCGGGGAGGAAGCCGCCAGCGACATTGTCTCCAATCTCCTTGTGAATGCCCTCGAGGCGAGCGACGACGGAAGCGCGATTTGGATGCGCTTGGCGCATCCGCCTGGACAGCCGGGGTACATTGAACTCACGGTTCAGGATCAGGGACGCGGTATTCCCAAGGACAAGCTGGATAAAATTTTCCAGCCGTTTTTCACCACGCGGGCGGGGGGGACAGGTTTGGGTCTCGCCATCGTGAGGCGTCGATTGGACGAAATTGGCGGGTCGGTGGAATGCCAAAGCCCTGTGGACCAGGCGAACGCAAGTTCTTCTCACCCTGGTACGCGATTTGTTGTACGCTTTCGGATCGCCGAAGGACACGGGACACGGGTTTAGGGAGTCGTAGCGCGGGCCTGTTCTGTAGGTCCGCGGCTTTTCGTTGGCCTCGAGACGAACTGCGGACGTACAGAACAGGTCCGCGCTACAGACTCTTGGCCTGAAAGCGTGCTGTTTGGATTTCCGGTCGTGAGAAACATGACCCATTCACAGTCATCAACCCCGAAGCAAGCATCACCCACCCTCCTGATTGTCGATGACGACAGTACGGCCCGCTATGGCATGCGGCGGGCCCTGGAAGGCCGATATCGAGTTCTTGAGGCCGAAAGTGTTCCAGCCGCCCGGCTGATTATGGCCCAGGAAAATCCCCACCTGCTGTTGTTGGATATCGAAATGCCTGAGGAGAGCGGCTTGGATTATCTCCGCGAGCTTAAGGCCCAGGCGTACAGCCCTGCGGTCATCATGGTCACGGCCTATGGTTCGGAGAAGATCGCAGTGGAAGCCATGAAGAGCGGCGCTTACGATTACCTGCCCAAGCCCTTTGAAGTGGATGAGCTGCGTCTGGTGGTGGAGCGCGCGCTCGATCACCTGGCACTGGCGGAAGAGAACTTGCGCCTCAAACGCCAACTGGTTTCGGAAGGCCAGTTCGGCGCCATGATCGGGGCGAGCAAGGTCATGAGGGAGCTTTTCGATTTGGCGGACCGGATCGCCCAGGCGGAAGTGACCGTCCTGATTCAGGGAGAGAGTGGAACCGGAAAGGATCTGCTCGCTACGGAGATCCACCGGCGCAGCAACCGCGGCAAAGGTCCGTTTATCGCGCTCAATTGCGCGGCGCTTCCCGAGCATTTGATCGAAAGTGAGCTGTTCGGATACGAGAAGGGCGCTTTTACCGGAGCCACGGCGATGAAGCGTGGCAAGTTCGAGTTGGCGCACGGCGGCGTCCTTTTTCTCGACGAGGTGGGCGACATGTCGCTTTCTACCCAAGCCAAGCTGCTGCGTGTCCTGGAAACACGCCGGGTTGAAAGGCTGGGTAGCACGAAGTCGCAGGAAGTGGACGTGCGCATTGTGAGCGCCACCAACAAAGACCTGGCAGCCGAGATTGTCAAACAGACATTTCGGGAAGATCTTTATTACCGGTTGCGCGTCGTGCTGTTGCGGGTACCCCCGCTGCGAGAACATCGGGAAGATCTGCCGCTCATGGTCCAGCAGTTCTGCCGGATGCTGGGGGAAAGACACGGACGGCCCACGCCCGTGGTTTCCAAAGAAGCCATGGAGCTCTTGCAGCGAGCAGAATGGAAGGGAAACGTCCGGGAGCTCAAGAACGTGCTGGAAAGTGCGGTGGTCATGAGTCGCGGTGATACTTTGCTCCCCCAGGATTTCTCCACCGACTTTCTAGGGGCCGGCGTGGGACGCGATGGGGCTTCTGCCGACGTGGGGTTGCTCAACATCAATGATTACCGCGAGGCGCGGCGGCAGTTTGAAATCGCCTTTATCAAGGGCAAGCTCCGAGAACACGGCGGGAATGTCACCCGGACTGCGGCGGCGATCGGCCTGCACCGCCAGAGCCTTCAGGAAAAGCTTCGGGAATTAGGGATTCGCGCGGAACAGGAGTAGAGCGCACCGCTGTATCATGGGCCTAATCGCAAGATGCTTCGGCCCGGCCCCGGCAGAGGCCGACCGTGGGTGGCCGCCCCGATGAAATCAATCGGGGCGGAAAACAGAGCCCACCCGGCCTTCCCAACCCCCACGGGGTTGACCCAGCGAGAGTTCGGCCCATCCAGGGCCGGAACCAATTCTGGTCTGCGGTTTCCGTAGGTTGCACCTACGGCTACTCACGGTATCCCGCTTCGCGGGAGCTGGAGGCATCAACGCGCCAACACGTTGTTTTTAACTGAAGGCCTTCGAAGTCAGATCATCATCCGGGAAATGGGGAAAGCAATTCATGGCTGACCGTCTGAACCGTCGGGATTTGCTCAATATGTTGTCTGCGGGGGGAGCGGCAATGCTTGCTTCGCACGCGCCTGCTGCGGAAGCACAGATCGCCGAGAAAGTAAGTAGAGGAAGGCCGTCGGCACTTGCCCATGGCCTCTGTGTGAATGAGGACAACAGCCACTTTTACTTCAACCCGGAGGGGCATGGCTTTGATGCCCAAGCAGTTGACGCTTGGGTGGACCAATACGCGCGCACGCAAGTGCGGGAGCTGATGCTTTGCCCCAACTGCATGCGCACGAGTTATGGCAGCAAGGTGTGGACCCCCATCTGGAAAGACCTTGACCCGCAGGCTGGTCCCGACCAGCCGCTTTTTGCCAGCCTCCCTACGGAGCAACGACCGTCGGCGTGGCAGTGGCCTCACAACGCCTGGAAGCTTGACCACGATGGCATTGATGTCTATAAGCGCTGGATCAATCGCGCCCGCAAGTGGGGCATCTCCCCCTGGATTTCCATGCGCATGAATGATGTGCATTGCGTCAACGACGAGCGCTGTTATATCCACAGTGACTTCTGGCGCGAAAATCCGCAATTTCGACGGGTCAACTATCGCTTTTCTGCCTGGACCGATCGGGCTTTTGATTATGGCCACCCGGAAGTACGGAAATATCACATGGCCTTGGTGCGCGAACTCGCCGAACGCTACGATTTCGACGGACTGGAATTGGATTGGATGCGATTCGGTTTTCACTTTCGCCCCGGGCACGAAGCAGAAGGCGTGGGCCTGCTGACGGAGTTCACGGCGGAAGTCCGCGATATTTTGAACGGATGGCAAAAGAAACGCGGCCACAGAATCCGCTTGGGTGCGCGCGTTCCCTCACGGCCGCAAACCGCGGTCGGTTTGGGGATGGATGCGGCAACTTGGGCGCAGCGGGGCCTGGTGGATATGATCGTCATCACGCCTTTTTGGGGCACCATTGAAACCGATATGCCGGTGGAGCTGTGGAAAAACCTTCTGCGCGGAACCAACGTGACTCTGGCGGCGGGCCTGGAAGTGTTGGCGCGCCCCTACCATGACTTCAAGATCCAGAACAACTCGCTGGAGACCGTGCGCGGGGCCGCCGCAACCTTACTCGACCGTGGCGCCGACCGCATCTATCTTTTCAACTATATGGGTTATGCGGGAATCATGAGCGATTTTGAAGATTACGCCGCCCTCCTGCGCGAAGAGGGGAACCCCGACACGCTTGCCGGGAGGCCACGCCGCCACATAATTACCTATCCTGATACCTGGGCCCCGGGCGAGCCGCACACTCAACAACTGCCCGCCCAATGCGTCCCGAAGGAATGGAACGCTTTCCGCGTTCCCACTGGCCCCCGGCCTGCCTCCGGACGTGTTGTGGCGCGCCTCGGAGTCCAAGGCTCAGCGGATGCAAAAGCTTGGGAAGTTCGGGTGAACGGTGAGGTTTGCAGTTTCGCCGGCATGGTGAAACCGGACCATTGCCGGCCCGACGACCCTATGTTCGAATTCCTGGTGCCCCCGCCCGCCATGAACCGTGGCTATAACCTCATTGAGGTTTTGCCCCAGGCGGAGGCAAAAATCGTCTGGGTGGAAATGGCGATTGATTCCGGCGCTACGCCGGGGTAAGGGTAAAAGCGCTTATCATGAGCAGGAGCCGCCGGCTCCGCTTCAGAGTCTTCAACCAACGCCCGAGGGCGCGCATGTGGCACGGTTCGACCGAGGCCCTGCGCTGGCCGTTGCGAAGGTGGAAAACTTCTGCTCCGCTCGTTTGGAACCGCATTGGGGGCAGGGAGGCGCCTCCTGGTTCCTGTTCATAACAAGCTTTTCGAAAACATGCCCACATACCGGGCAGGCATATTCAAAGATAGGCATGGGCTATTTTGGGGGTTCCTTGGGTTTAATTGCGCAACTTGCTTGATCGTCATTCCCCGACGGGGAAGGGCGGCGGACAGATCACGTGAAGCGAGAAATTCCCGGAATGCGCGGCAGGACGAAAAACCAGATAATCAGGAAACCAGCGTAAAGCAATATAACTTTCATAAATTGATTATACACCCTCAAGCGGCGTGGCGCGGACCTGTTCTGTAGGCCTGCGGCTCTTCTCCTATGCGCACGGAAAAGCCGCGGACCTACAAAACAGGTCTGCTACAATTCCTGCTCTGATGGCCAGATTGCCAAATGACTCGATGAAGGGATGCCGCTTACTGCCTACTGCTTTCTGCCTACTGCCTACTGGCACTCATAGCGACGGCCAGAGGGATTCCCAAATCTTAAATTCGTTATGAAAACCGATCTGTTCGGTACGGGTAAGCTTGCGCCCGGAAGCCACGTCCAGTGTTTCCTGGAAAATCTTGCGACCGACGTCTTCTGTAGTCTCGGTGCGTTCCAGAATGGTGCCGGCGTTGATATCCAGATCGGCGTAGGAACGAGCAAGCTGCGGATTGCTGCCAATTTTCATCACCGGGCCCAGCGCACATCCGATGCCGGTACCCCGTCCGGTGGTGAACAGCGCAACCTGCGCGCCGCTGAGGAAAAGGGCAGGCGTGCATAAGTGATCGTAACCAGGAGTGTAGAGCACAAAGAGGCCTTTGCGATCACCCAACCACTCGCCGTACTCGATCAGATCTTCCACAATGGAGGTTCCGCCCTTGGCCTTCACGCCGCTGGACTTCAGATAAATGTTGTAAAGCCCGCCCTTGATATTGCCGGGGGAAGGATTATCGCGGAAGTAGTCGCCGAATTTTCGTACGTAGGCCTCATAGCGTTTGAGCGCATTCAGCAATTTGTGCCCGACTTTCTTCGTGCGAGCGCGCTGGACGAGGTCGAGCATGGCGGCGCCTTGCAACTCCGGAATCTCCGGGAGGAAGACTGCAGCCCCGGCTTTCACAAACAGATCTGCGGCCACGCCCACGGCCGGATTCGCCGTAACACCGGACCAACGATCGGAGCCGCCGCACTCGGTCCCGACGATGAGTTTGGAAATGGAAACCGGCTGACGCTGGAATTGGTTGGCGTAATGAAGCAGCTTTTCCGTGACTTCCATCCCTCGTTCGACGGTCTTCTCGCTGCCGCCCAACTGCTGGACGGTGAGGTTCACGACGCGGCGTTTGTAGTCAGGGACGGTATTTTGAAATATCGGCGCGGAGCATTCTACGCACGTCTTTCCACAGCCCAGGTCAATGTAAACGGATGCGCCGAGGTTGGGATGGCGCAGGGTATTGCCGAGTAACTGATTCAAAATGTTGACGGCCTCGCCGTCGGGCATTCCACATCCGGATTCGTGAATGATGGGTACGACGCCGTCGACGTTGGGGAACTTTTCGCGCGAATAGATTTCGCGGTTGGCGCGCGTGGCAATCTCCCGCACCTCGGTGGAGGAACACATCCCCGAGGTCACGATGCCGACCAGGTTTCGAATCCCCACTTCGCCGTCGGGCCGCACGAAACCGTCAAACGTCAGGGAAGAAAGTTTGGGATCGAGGCGCGCCCGCTGGGGATTGTCCCGGTACCGGGGCGTCAAACGGGGAAGGCGGGAAAGCAGGTTGCTTGCGTCAATCGGTTCGCCGGGCTTGACGGCGCGGGAAGCGAGCCCAATGGGATCACCCAACGTGATGTACGCCTGGCCACGGCGAATGGGCTTGATTGCAAAGCTCTGCCCGCGCAGGGTTCGGCCGGAAACCGTCAGGACCTGGCCCGCGTGTTTCAGGGGCGTATCCTTCTCGATAAAGTCCGCCGTGACCACGGCCACGTTATCCTTCTCGGGCCGGATGATGATGGCGACTTCCTGTAGCTCTTGAGGTTGCATGATGACCCCTTAGATTTCCTGGGAGCAGCGCAAGGCCTGTCGTTGCGCGATTTGATTACGAAGCCGGGTGGCGGGCCAAGCAGCATTTCCCACCACGCCTGAATGGGTCTGCGGGAAGGGCGTGGCTTTAGCCTCGCCGAAATCGCGGCTCCCTTCCTTTGTTTGTCCGGCGCCCCGCACGGTTTGCGGCTGCAAGCTGTGCGGGGCGCCTGACACAAGAAGATTCAGAAAGGCCTTGTAATGGCGGGGCTAAAACCCCGCCCTTCCGGACCGTGGTGAAAAAATCCGCGCTAAGCGTCAACGGCTGCCAACGCCGGGACGCGCACTCGCGATCCATAGAAAGCATAATACGTAATGAAGATGTAGCAAACCATAACCACCAGCATGGCCACGGCCATGCTGTGGGTGGCTTGAAAAATCAGGCCCATGGCCGGCGGGGCGCAGGCGCCGCCGATGATCGACATGATGATGATGGAGCCACCCAGCTTGGTGTTTGGGCCCAACTCTTTGATACCAAGGGCGAAAATCGTGGGGAACATGAGCGACATGAAGAAACTGGTCATGAACACAGCGCCCACGCCCAGCCAGCCCGGAAACAGTACGGCAATGGCCACGAGGATCGTGTTGATGATGGCATAAATTCCCATCAGCCGCGCGGGCGGGAAGAATTTCATAAGGTAAGTCGCAGTGAATCTGCCGACTCCAAAGGCCACCAGGGTCCCCGTAAGAAAATATCCGGCGACTTTTTCCGGGCGATGGGTATAGTCCTGAATGTACTGAATATAGAAACTCCAGGTTCCCACCTGAGCGCCGACGTAGAGGAACTGGGCGACGACTCCGCGGACGAAGTGCGGATAATGGACCAGGTCGCCCGCTCTGCCGTGCGACTGGCCGTGGTCGGGATCCGCTTCTTCGGCAACCTTGGGAAACTTGGTTTTCAGGATCAACAAGGCCCAGAGAAAAATCACCGTCCCCACCACCAGATAAGGCGTCACTACGCGGAGCGTCTCGCCGCGAAGATAGGCATCGTAGGTGCCTGCGGCTTTCAGGGCTGCCACTTGCTGGGGGTTCAGCTCCACGCCGGAAAAAATAAAGATGGTTCCCACCAGGACAGCGATTACGGCCCCCACGGGATTAAAGGCTTGGGAAAAGTTGAGCCGCCGCTCGGAGGTTCGAGGGTCGCCGAGTAGGGCAATAAAGGAGTTTGCTCCGGTTTCCAGGAACGACGCCCCGCTGGCGATCACAAACAGGGCAAAGAGGAAGAATCCATATTGCCGGCCCAGCGCCTCCGGCCAGAAAAGGAAAGTCCCGGCGCTGTAAAGAAACAGACCGATCACCAGCCCGGTTTTGTATCCAAATCTTTTCATCACCAGGGCGGCGGGCACGGCCAGAAAAAAGTATCCCATGTAGAAAGCGGACTGAATCAATCCCGCCTTGAAGCGCGTAATCTCAAACGACTTCATAAATTGTTTGATCAGGATGTCATTCATGTTGCTGGGAATACCCCAAAACAGGAAAAGGGCCGTCACCAGAAAAAATGGCAACATGTTCCCAGCCGCAAACATGGGAGGGTGCTGCTCCGAGTTGGCGTTGGCATTCCGCGTGGGCATAGGTAAAGCTCCGATTTCGAGGATAGCAGGCTCTGTAATTTTATTCTGGAAAGTTCGCCCTAGGTCTCCAGATCCTTGGTATCAAGTGTTCCCGCCCGCTGGAGGCGCTCAAAAATTACGGCGGTCTCGCGGATGCCGTCTTCAAGCGGGGTACGATGCAAGCCCGGCAACTCATGCTGCAAAGCGCTATCGTCAAAGTCGTAGGAGACGGGCAGCGGTTTGCCTTCCGCCTTAATCAGCCTTCGGGAAGCCGGCAAAATCTTTTCCAAGATCGCCAGGAAATCATGAGCCTGCATCACGTCGCCACGCGGTGTGTAGACCTTTGCGCCGGTCAGGCCCGCCTCCGCGCAGCGTATAAAAATGCGGGCGGTGTCGCGCACATACTGCAAATCCGCCCCGCCGGTATAGCGAATCGTATAGGGCTGGCCGATAACGGCGGCTTTGATGGCCTTGGTGGGGCCGGAGGTCATTCCCCGATCGCGCCCCACGCCATAGACGGTCCCGGGGCGGATCCCCACGCTGGAAAGACCGTCACTCGAAAAGTAAACGCGCGCATTCCCCTCGTTGCACTGTTTATAAACACCGTAATGCGTCGCCGGCAGTAGGGGGGCGCCTTCCGGCACAGTGCCGCCGCCGTAAGCTTCCTCGGGGCCGAAGACTGCCACAGAACTGGCGTAAACGATGCTTTGGACCAAGTCGCGTCGTCGTCGGGCCACTTCAAAAACGTTCAGCGTTCCCACCACGTTGATCATCGCGCCGCGCAGCGGGTCGGCGGCGCAGAAGGGCACCTGGATCCCTGCTAAATGCAGCACGTGCGTAATGCCGTGATCGGCGATGGCGCTATCCACATCCGTGAATTGCGTAATGTCGCCTTGAAGTAACTGAACGGAAGCCATCTGCTCCGGTGTCAGCAGCGCTTTCAGGCGCGCCGATTCCGTGTCGATGTCAAAAACCAGCGGCTGGTCGCCGCGATCCAACAGTTCTTTGACGACCCAGGCTCCAATGAATCCTTTAGCGCCCGTGACGAGAAATCGGTGGGCGGAACGAGGTACAGGACTGCCTTGGTTAGTTTGGGCCATGCATTGGCATTATATGCGTTAGCGAAGGTGAGTCAACTTACTGCCTGCTGCCTACTGCCTACTGCTTGCAACGGCGGACGAATCAGCAGAAGCACACTGATTGTAGCCAAAAGTGGGATCGTTGCCGCCAGACAAAACGCGGGGTAGTAAGAAAACTTATCCACCAGCCAACCCACCAGCAGGGTGAAGGAACCTCCGGCCAATCCTGCACCGAACCCGCTCAAGCCGGTGACGGAACCGACTACGTCTTGCGGGAACAAGTCGGAGGGAAACGTAAGCCCCATGGTTGACCAGCTTGCATAACCCCACACGGCAAAACTAATCAAGATGACTGCCCAGTAAGGGTTGTGAATCGTAGCGGCGGGGATTCCCGCGAGAATCGGCAAGGAGCTGATGACGCAGACCCATTTCCGCGCGCGCACCACGGCCATGCCGCGCTTGATCAGGAAGCCGGAGGCAAAGCCCCCCGTGAAGTTACCGATATCCGCCGCCACGAAGGGAATCCACGCGAAGGCCGCAATCTGTTTAAGGCTGAACCCCCGTGCGTCACTGAGATACTGTGGCAGCCAAAAAATGTAGAACCACCAGATGGGGTCGGTCAGGGAGCGTCCGAGAACAATTCCCCAAACGTTGGGTTGCTTCAGCAGGCTCAGCCAGCGGGCCAGGCCTTTTCGCGCGGAAACCCTGGCGGTGTCGTGTCCGGCGAGAATCAGCGCGCGCTCCTCGGCGGTCACTCGCGGATGGCGATCGAGAGGGCGATAAATCAAAAGCCAGGCAATCAGCCAGAGAAAGCCCAACAGCCCGGATTGGAAAAAAGCATAACGCCACCCCAGGAGAATGGCGAGCCAGGGCACCACGAGCGCCGCAATCGCCCCGCCCACACTCGATCCACTATCGAAGATGGCGACGGCCACGCCTCGCTCTTTGGCCGGAAACCACTCTGCGACAGTCTTGCTGGCGCCGGGCCAGTTGCAGCCCTCGCCGATTCCCAGGAGAAAACGAAATGCCCCGAAAGTAGCGACGGAGTTAGCCAGGCCGGTGAGCATGCTGATGAGCGACCACCAGATGACAGCCAGGGCCAGCCCCAGGCGCGTGCCGATGATATCCAGCAGAACGCCCCCGATCAGCCACATGCCCGCATAGGAGAGCTGAAAGGCGGAGAAGATTCTGGAAAGATCCGTGTGGCTGAAATGCAGTTCCCGGGAGATGACCGGGGCCAGGACGGAAAAAGTTTGCCGGTCGATGTAGTTCACTACGGTGGAACCGAAGAGGGTCCAAACAATCCACCAGCGAATTCGCTTGGAAGCCATAGGTCAGAAGCCGCCGCGTCGATTCCGAATAGTGCTGCCCTTGCGAGGAATTCGCGGCACAATACCACACCCTGTGGAACCTTGTCAGCGCTTTTTGGCAAACAACGCGGCAAGGGGCGGTGAGTCAATTTAATGTAGAGGCGGCTTTACGCCGCCGTATGGCGAGGTAAACTCGCCGCTACAACCTCAAATTGACCCACTACCCTTCAAGGCTGCTGATTGCTTTGGAAAGCCGGCTTCAGATAGAGTAGGCGGCGATGTCGCGCGGAACGCATGGACGCCGGCGGCATAGGAGGGATCAAAGATGCGATTGCGAATTGCCCTGCTTTTCGGGATTTTGTCCGTGGGCCTCTTGCCGCGAGCGTGGTCCCAGGCGAAGCCCCCGGAGGAATTCATTGTCCGGGAGCATTACACCAAGTACGAATACCGCATCCCCATGCGCGACGGCGTCCACTTGTTCACGTCCGTTTACGTGCCCAAGGACACGTCGGTCGCCTATCCCTTCATGGTGGATCGCACGCCTTACAGCGTCGGTCCGTATGGAGAGGACCAATATCGCCCGTCGCTGGGCCCCTCGGAAGCGTTTGAGCGCGCCGGCTATATTTTCGTCTACCAGGACGTGCGTGGGCGTTACATGTCGGAGGGCAAGTTCGTTGAGATGCGTCCGCACATCGATGAAAAGCGCAGCAGCCAGGACGTGGACGACAGTTCCGACATGTACGACACGGTGGAGTGGCTGCTCCGCAACGTGCCCAACAACAATGGCAATGTGGGCATTTGGGGAATTTCCTATCCGGGCTTTTTCACCTCGGCCAGCATTATCGACTCGCATCCCGCCATCAAGGCCGCCTCGCCGCAGGCTCCCATGACCGATCTCTTCATGGGAGACGACGCCTATCATGGCGGGGCATTCATGCTCGACGCCAACTTTGGTTTCTATTCCGGTTTCAAGCCCCTGGAGAATCCCACGCCGCCGCGCCCCAGTGTGCCGTTTGATTTCGGCACGCAGAGCGCCTACGAGTTTTTTCTCAAGCTGGGGCCCCTCGCCAATGCCAACGCGCGCTATTTCCATGACCAGAGTTTTCTCTGGACCGATCAGGTCAGCCACGATACCTACGACGACTACTGGAAGGCGCGCAACCTCGCCCCGCACATGAAGAACATTCATTGCGCGGTGCTGACGGTGGGTGGATGGTTCGACGCGGAGGATCTCTACGGTCCTTTCAGGGTTTTCCGTTCCATCGAGCAAAACGATCCGGGCATTTACAATGGATTGGTGGAGGGACCCTGGGTGCACGGTGGCTGGGGGCGCCTGGATGGCGATCATCTGGGCAGCGTCAGCTTTGCCGCCAAGACGGGGGCCTACTTTCGCGACCACATTCAGTTTCCTTTTTTCGAAAAATATTTAAAGGGGAAGGGAACTGAGGATTTGCCCAAGGCCTATGTTTTCGAAACGGGAACCAACGTGTGGCGAAAATATTCGAGCTGGCCTCCCGCCAATGCCAAAACTCGCGTGCTCTACTTTCAGGACCAGGGTGGCCTCTCATTCACGGCCCCGGAAGCCAAGGACGACATGTTTGACGAATACGTGAGCGACCCGAACCGCCCTGTGCCGTTCATTGGCTACACCGGCTTACATGTGCCGCAGGAATACATGGTGGCCGATCAGCGTTTCGCTTCCACCCGCACGGATGTTATGGTCTACCAGACGGAACCCCTGGAACAGGACGTAACGATTGCCGGCCCCGTTTCCCCGCGCCTGTTCGTTTCCACCAGTGGCACCGATTCCGATTTCGTGGTGAAGCTCATCGACGTCTATCCGCCCGATTATCCCCAACCGGAAGCCAGAGGGACACCGGGCACTCCGCCTATGTTTACGGATGTTCCCCCACCCTCCATCATTATGGCCGGTTACCAGCAGTTGCTGCGCGGCTGGCCGATGCGCGCCAAGTTCCGGAACAGTTGGGAAAAGCCTGAGGCGATGGTCCCCGGCCAAGTTGAGGAGTTGAACTTTACCGCGCCCGACATTAACCATACCTTCCGCCGCAACCACCGCATCATGATCCAGGTGCAGAGCTCGTGGTTTCCCCTGACCGACCGCAATCCCCAAACCTTTGTGAATATCCCGGACGCCAAACCGTCGGATTTCCGGAAGGCTACGGAAAGGGTCTATCGCGGGAAGGGAAAATCTTCTGGGGTAATCGTGCACGTGCTTGAGTAGCAGGCGTAGCGCGGACCTCCGCCTTTGAGCTCCGCGCCTTGACGGGTGGCTCCGCCAATGGCTTACTCATATCTCAGCGCCACCATGGGATTAACCTTGGTGGCCCGGCGTGCGGGCACGTAACATGCGCCGAAGGTCACGATGAGCAGCAAGATGGTGACCGTAGCGTATGCAAGCGGATCGATGGGGCGAACTCCATAGAGCAGTGTTTGGAGATAGCGCGCCAGGCCCAGTGCCGCGCCAATTCCAATCACCAGGCCAAGGGCCACCAGTTGGATACCCCGTCCGAGGACCAGGCCCAGCACCTCCGCCGATGAGGCTCCCAGTGCCATGCGGACGCCCACCTCGTGCGTCCGGCTCGTCACTTCAAAGGAAAGCAGTCCATAGAGTCCGATGCACGCCACAACCAGCGCCAGCAGAGCAAAGGCACCGGAGAGCCATGCTACTAACCGTTCCTGGAAAATCGCCCGGCTAATTTGCTCCGTTTGCGTCCTAAGCTGGAAGATCGGCAGGTTGCTGTCCACGCTCCTCACGGCGCCGCGGATGAAAGGAATTAGCGCCTCAGGGTCGGAAGCCGTCCGGACTTCAAATGTCCCGCCTCCGGGTTGCATCGGGAAGTAAAGGGTCGGTTCGATCGCCTTACGCAGGCTGTAATACTTTGTATCTCCCACCACGCCGACAATTTCCACGCCGGGTGATTTTCCTTTCTCCAGGCTGATCAACTGGCCAACGGGATTTTGCTTGCCAAAGAAATGCCCAGCGAAGGCGTGATTCACAATGACAAAGAAACGCCGCGCGCGGGTTTGCTTCACAACGACGACATTCGCTTGCTTCTCCCCTGCGTATTCGAAATCGTGCGCGTCGTACGTCCGCCCGGCTAGCAGGGGGATCCGCATGGTCTCAAAGAAGTTCGGACCCACATAGAGAACATCGACCTGTTGCGGTTGGTCGGGTTCAGTTGCGAAATAAATATCCTGCGTGCCGTACGCGCCACTCAGCAGTGGGACCCCTGAGTATCCGACCGAAGTAGCTCCTGGAACGGCGCGAAGGCGCCTCTGCAACTCCGCGGTCAAACTCGCGAGCCGCTCGCCTTTGTAGCCATTCGACTCGGGCTGCACGCTGAAGATCACGAGGTTGTGCGCGTCAAAGCCCACATCCATCGTGGCAAGGTTGATGAGGGTGCGCGCCAGCAGCGACGCGCCGACGAGGACAAGAATCGAAAGGGCCACTTGTGCGACCACCAGCACGTTGCCCACACCGAATCTCCGGCCAATCAGGGCGGTCCCCGGGGGGCTGGCGGCGCTTTCCTTCAATGCCGGCGCCAAGTTGATCCGAGTGCTACGCAGGGCCGGCGCAAGGCCGAAGAGAATTCCCGTGAGCATGGCGATGGCCATCGTAAATCCCAGGACTCTCCAGTTGGGAAGAACGTTGATCTCCAGAGGGGAATACCAGTTCGAGGAAAGAAAGGCGGCTAAGGCACTCGCCCCGAGATAGGCAAAAACCAAACCGAGCAACCCGCCCGCTGCGGCCATGATGAGGCTCTCGGTAAGCAGTTGGCGAATGATTCGCCAGCGCTCCGCCCCCAGTGCAAAGCGCATCGCAAATTCCTTTTCGCGGGCCGCCGTCCGCGCCAGGGTCAGGCTCGCCACGTTGGCACAGGCAACCAGCAGCACCAGCCCGACCGCTGCCATCAACAGAAAAAGCGCGTCCCCGAAGTTCTGTCGTAGAGTAGCTAAGCCGTGTGCGGCGCTGACTAACTCCACGTGTGGCGCGTCGGCCGGTTTCAACATAGGATTTCCACCGCTCGTAACGCTCCGGGTGAAAATGACCTGAGCCGCAGTCTGCGCTTGCGCGATGGTAACTCGGGGTTGGAGGCGGGCGCCTACCATGAGCCACCAGGAAGCCGCATCTGACACTTTCCGTACGTGCTGGACCACACGGCCCTCGGTTGACAGAGGGAGCCACATATCGTGCACGATTCCGGGGTCAAGGCCGAGAAAGGCGGGCGGCGTGATGCCCACAATGGTGAAGGGTATGCCGTTCACAACAATCGACTTGCCGACCGCTGAGGGCGAACCGCCGAACTGTCTCTTCCAGTAGCTGTAGCTGAGGACGACGGCGGGAGGAGTGGTGGCCCCTTCGTCGGAGACCCCCAGCACGCGGCCCCATGCGGCGCGTACACCCAGGGCAGGGAAGAAATCTCCGGAAACCAATTCGCCATCGGCGAAGCTCGGATTCCCAGCGATGCTTACCCCCAGATTTGAGGCCGGAACAAAGGCAAAGACCGCGGCGAAGGTATCCTTCTCGGCTTGCATCTGCTCGAACATCGGGTAAGAAAACGAGCAACCCTCAGCGGCGGGCTCTTTCAAACCACTGGCTTTAATTGGGCAACCACTATAACCATAAAAGGACTCTGTGTGGGGCCATTGGCGGGCATCCCATTTGAAAACCACGAGCTCCTGCGGATGGGGAACCGGTAGCGGGCGGAGCATCACGGCGTCGATCGAACTGAAAATCGCCGTGTTCGCGCCAATGCCAAGAGCGAGGGTGAGAACGGCGATGGCCGTAAATCCGGGGTTCTTGCGCAGCATGCGCAAACCGAAGCGGAGGTCTTGCACGAGGTGGTCCCACCAGAGCCAGCGGCCGGATTCGTAGAAGCGCTCTTGCGCCTGAGTGACGTTACCGAAAGCCCTCCGCGCGGCCGTGCGCGCCTCTTCTTCGCTCAAACCCTGCTCTCTCAGGCGCTCCGTCTCAAGTTCGAGATGCGCTTCGATCTCCGCTGTAAAGTCGCTTGGTTTGCGTTTTCGCCAGAACATTGTCGTTACCCTCCCCCAAGAAACTTAGCGCGGCGTCGCGGAGCCGCAACCGAAGGTGTAGGGGCCAGCGGCGCTGGCCGTGGGCCGAACGCCGTTCGGCCCTACAAAGCAGGTCCGCGCTACAAGGGCTTAACCCTCCCCAGCTTCGGGTCCCAGAACCCGCCCGATGGCCGCCGCCAGCCGCCGCCACTTGGTGGTCTCTTTAACGAGCTGTTTGCGCCCCGGCCGCGTGAGCGTGTAGAAGCGCGCCTTGCGATTGTTCGTGGAGGTTCCCCACTCAGCCGCGATCCAACCCCTCTGCTCCAGGCGCTGGAGGGCGGGGTAAAGCGCCCCGTGCTCCACCAGCAATTCGTCCTCGGACGTTTGTTGAATGGCGCACGCGATGCCCTGCCCGTGCTGCGGGCCGAAGATCAGCGTCCGCAGGATGAGCAGGTCCAGCGTGCCTTGCAAGAGTTCCAGCCGTTCTCTCTCCGTTTGGGTAGACATATGACCCAAGTATCCACGCTTTGGGTAAGATGTCAACCCAAAAGTTGCGCGCCTGACATCAACCCCACTTTTCGCCGGAGCCACCCGCGAAGCATCGTGCGGGAGAGAGAACAAATAGTTGACGAAGCTCCGGCCCCGCGTATTTAATGGGCCAGCGCCATGAAAAGGACCCCTGCCGGGAGGAACAACGTCATGAGAGTGCTCTGGCTGTTGACATGCAGTGTTCTCTGCGCGCCGGTGCTGCTGGCCCAGTATTCCGTCAGCAACCTGTCCCAATTGGGTGACTACCAATCCGCGCGCAGCTCGAGTTTTGACCGGACGGGAGGCAATCACGACTACTCCAGCATCAAGCCCGGTGAGACCGTCGAGATCTTCAATGAGGACGGGCCGGGAGAGATTCGCCACATCTGGACCACCCTTCCGCCTTGGTCGGAAGCGTACCATTTGAAAAAGATTGTTCTGCGCATGTACTGGGACAACGAAACCAGCCCCAGTGTGGAAACGCCCATGGGGGATTTCTTTGGCCTCGGCCTGGGGACCTACACGGTCTTTCAATCCGCGCTGGTGGCCGTGCTGCCGGACCAGGCGCTGAACTCCTATTTCCCCATGCCCTTTCGCCAGCATGGACGGATCACGGTCACCAACGAGGGCAGCAAAGAGGTGAGCGACTATTACTGGAACATCGATTGGGTCAGGCTTCCATCACTCGCCTCGTCCACCGGCTATTTCCATGCCGAATATCGCCAGTGCGCGCCCTGCCAGGGCTGGTACAAGGGTAACTTCTATGGAAACAATTTTGAAGAAGCCCGCAAGGACCCGCGCTGGCTCAACAAATCCGGCAAGGACAATTATGTCATTCTGGAAGCAAAGGGCGATGGGCAGTTCGTGGGCGTGGCTTTTTCCGTCTTTGAAAACCAGTGGGGCGGCTGGAACGAGGGCGACGAGATGATCTGGATCGATGGCGAGAGAGAGCCACGCATCCACGGCACGGGGGGTGAGGATTACTTTAACTTCGCCTGGGGATTCAGCAAGTTGTTTTCCACTTCCCTGGTGGGCCTGACGGAGTTCACGGGCTGGGAACCGGGCGCGCGCTTCTCTCTGTATCGCTGGCACCTGGAGGGGCCGATCCGGTTCAAGCATGACATCAAGGTCACGATCGAAGACGGCCAGGCGAACTTGCGCTCCGACAACATCTATTCCGTAGCTTACTGGTACCAGGTGGAACCCCACGCACCCTTGCCCGCTTTGCCCCGCATCGAGGACCGCATACCAAAGTTCAAGATCACCGGCGGCCCGGGACAGGACCCGAATATGAAGTAGAGCAGTGGGGCAGAGTTAGGCGCTATTCGCCTTATTATGCGGCTCTAAACACGATAAACGTCCACATGCTTGCTTATGCGAAAGAACGAAAAGCCGCAGAGCTCCTGGAGGGCGAAACTCTGCGCTGCTCGGGATTAGGGGTTAGCGGCTCGGGGTTCGGATTGCACGAGCGTGGCTGAAAGTCCGCCAATCTAAATGGCATGTCCAGGGGCGGTCTTTACCCTTGCATGGTATAGTCTTGTGATCTATACTCAGTCTGAAAGGAAAATGACCATGGCCAAGAGGGGAGTTGCCAAGTTGTTTCGCAATGGACGAAGCCAGGCCGTTCGGCTTCCCAAGGAGTTCCGCTTTGAGGGGGATCGGGTGCGGGTGCGGAAGGTCTCAGGAGGGATTCTCCTGGAACCGCTCGTCGCCGACACCGCAAAGTGGTTTGAGGATTTGGACCGATGGGCTTCGGAACCTTTCATGGTAAGCGAGCGTCAGCAGCCCGGGACCCCCCGCCGCGAGATCTTCAAGTGAACTATTTGCTCGATACGAACGCCTGCATCGCCCTGATCAATGGCCAGCCCGCCTCCGTGCGCACCCGATTCCGAACGGCCATCGCTATCGGTGGTAAAGTGTTTGTTTCTTCGATCGTGGCTTTCGAACTTTGGTATGGTGTTACCAAAAGTTCGCAGCCAGAAGCCAATCGCCAGCGCCTCGAAGTGTTTTTTGCCGGGCCCATTGCGGCTTTGGATTTTGACGACGAGGACGCCCAGTCTGCGGGCGCGATTCGGGCGGCCTTGGAGGTTCTGGGCAAACCGATTGGCGCGTATGATTTGTTGATTGCCGGCCAGGCGCTGCAGCGAAAGTTTACCTTGGTGACCGCCAATGTTACGGAGTTCGCGAGAGTCAAAGGGCTGGCCTGGCAGGATTGGTCTAAACAGCCTTAGATTTTGATCCTCCGCCAAGGAAGCGCGGGCTGGCCGGACAGTGGTTCTTTGCGTACCAGTTGTTCACTGATTCCCAGACGTCGCCCAGGATGTCCTCCATAATAAAAGGGGCTAGTGATCGCCGCGGACGCAAAGCGCGCGCATAACGTATGTATTAGTACGGGGGACAGGATCCGAATATGAAGTAGGGAAGCACCGGGTCATCTGGCTGCGAGCCGGATTACTCTGCCGCCCTTTCTCATCGCGCGGCGATGAATAGGTCGAGATTTCGATTTTACGAACCGCAGGGGAAGGCAAACGCCGCCTACCTTGGCGCTACCTACTCCGAATCTCGTCGAACGCCAGGTTCAGAATCGGATACTTCCGCCAGTCCTTGTAGTCGAAGTGCCACCACTCAAAATCGTTCACTGCGAAGCCTTCAGCCTCCATGGTATGGCGCAGCAGGTGGCGGTCCCAGCGCTGGAGGGAAGTGCCGCCGGGGTAAAACGGGTACGACCGCTCGGACATCTCGTCGTAGCCGCCCACCATGGGGGCCGGCTCGCCGGTTTTAAGGTCGTAGAGCGTGAGGTCAACGGCGCAGCCGCGATTGTGGCGCGAGCCCTCCTGCGGGTTGGCGACGAAGATGTGATCCTGGTCGGGTGTCGCGTCCCAAAACATTTTGGTGACGTACCATGGCCGGTAGGCATCGAGAATGAGCAGACCGAAGCCGAGCTCCTTGAGCCTGCTATTGGCTCGGACCACCGCCTCCGCCGCTGGCCGCTGCATAAAGGCGCGCGCCTGCTGGTACATCGGCGTGTTCAGGAAATTGCGAGTGGAGGCATAGCGAATATCCAGCTTGATGCTGGGATCGAGCTTCACCAGCTCCACGAGGTCCGGATTCAAGATTTCGCCGGATTCGTGCGGCGGGTGGGCAGCCAGGGCTTCACGCCGCAACTCCTCCACCGGTTTCAGAGGCTTAATGAAGAAAATGGGGCTCGCCTCGCCTGCAAGCGGCCGCCGCTTGAAGACAACTCCGCCGACGCGCACCTGTGTGGCGTAGCCCTCGGCGTCGCGCACGAACGTGGCTTTCTCATGGTCATATGAACCATAGTCGGGGAAGCTGAAGATATTCTCGGAGTTCTGGCTGAGCGAGTAATACTCGAACCACTCGATCAGCGCCGTCAGCTTTCCGTCCTTCTCCAGGATGTAGAGAATATTATGATCCCAGCCATACTCACCAATGAGCCCAGCCCATTCGCTTGGCGCCGGCGGAGGTTTCGGCTCATCGATGCGCTGACACCCGCGGAGCCCTGCCTGTACCGCACCCTCTTGCAGCGGAAACTTCCCTCCGTAGTGGAGCCGGTCATCGATGATCAGGCTGTTGCCGAGGCGGTGCAGCTCCATCTCGTAACTGCCCCCCGCCGGAAGCACGAACAACCGGCCATTACGCTCGGCGAGATCCATACGGCTCTCACCCCAATTATCCAGGCAGCGGCCCTCCATGCGGCGTGCCAGGTCCGGCCCCACGGGCGTCGTAGTGGAGATTTCCGGC
>JBEKNU010000106.1:0-29355 GCA_049522495.1 Terriglobia bacterium | reverse complement strand
ACGCTGCGAAAAGCCTATGGCTTTCGTACCTTCCGCGCCGCTGAAGTCGCTCTCTACCATACTCTTGGAGCTCTACCTGAACCACAGTCTACCCACAGATTCTGCTGAGGAACCTTTTTTTCTCATGACCCCTGGACGGCGATAATTTTTTAACTTACCTGTTTTCAATAAGATCAGGTTTTTAAGAATCTCCGCCATTTGTCGCTAACCCCCTTTTATTTCTAGTACATCTTGGCAAGCCGCTCCCCTTTTTTCGTTGCGATCCTGCATTTCGGACGAACTCTCATTATTTGAAGGACATAGGGCGTTGAGACATTCTGGCGCTAAACAATGAACTCCTTTTGTTTCTGATACATCATGGCAAGGTGCGGCATCAGGTGCGTGGTGCTGAGGGCTAGGGACTCCCTGGAACCCAACCCTGGGTGCTCGATCCAGTCCGGCATTCCGAGACCCGCCGCCAGCCCCTCGTCCGCAGCCCTAGCATCCCGCCCCGAGGCTTGACCCCTAGCCATCCTGCGCGATAACACGCTCTTTTTCGCCCTCCGCACAGTAGGCTAGCACGTTGGCGGCCATTCTCCTTGCGTTATTTACAGATTTCTGCCGGTTGTAGGGGTACGGCTTGCCGTACCCGCTTGATATGGTCGCGCGATAAAAATGAATGTGCCAAAGGCACCTTGGACTGCGGCGGCTCGCCGCCGCCTTTGCCATGGTCCTCGGCATTATTTCAAGGCGGCGTCGAGCCGCCGCACTCCAAGGTGCTTCGCGCAGTTTCATGTGCAGTGGCGAGCCGAAGGCTCATGTGAATCTGCGGTAACCGTAGCAATTCCCCTCGTTTGGAGTAGAATCTCTCCCCATAGATTTGTCTCAGTCCACGACAGCCGCACGAGGTGGCTATGACATTCCGCAAAACGCAGGCTTTCTTCATCCTGGCGACGGGGTTGGTCTCTGTCCTGCCTGCCTGGGCGCAACAGAAGAGCGTAGGGCCCAGCGGCGCTGGGCCGAGGCCGAACGCCGTTCGGCCCTACGTTGCGTGTGCCGCCGCAATGCCAGCCTTGCCCCCACGGGCGCAGCAGAAGCCCTTTACCCAGGAGCAGGTCAGCAACATGGTGCGCGCCGGGTTGGGCGACGATTCGGGCGCCAAGCTGATCGAGCAGCGCGGAATTGATTTCGCCCCGTCTGAGGATTTTTACCAAACCCTCAAGGCCACAGGCGCGAGCGAGGCTTTTCTTAAGGCGCTGCGCGCCGCCAAACCGCCCGTGCCCGCGAGCGCAAAGAAGGCGCTGAATCAGGTCCAAATTTTCGCCTTGCTGGTGGGACAAGTCCAAGTGCCGAGCCACCGAGTCACCATGCTGGTCCAGGAACGCGGAATCGATTTTGAGCCCACGGATGATTACCTTCAGGAAGTCCGCTTGGCTGGCGGCGAGGACGAACTAATTAGCGCGCTCAAGAGCGCCAAAGTGACGAAGCCCGTGACCGTTGATCCGATGGCGCAAGCTCGGCAGGCCGAGGTTCGGCAACACCTCGCCCGCGCGGGGGAATCTTACCGGGCCAAACGGTACGCTGACGCCGAGGCCGAGCTTCGCGCGGCGGTTCGCTTAGCCCCTGAGGACGCGGAATTACACGACGCTCTCGGCGCGGTACTTGGAGAAAACGGCGATTGGGAAGGGGAGATCTTTGAAGAGCGCGAGGCGCTCCGCCAGAACCCAAATCTTGCAGAAGCGCACGTCAATCTCGGCCGCGCGCTGGGGGAAAAGGGCGACTGGGATGGGTCAATCGCTGAAGAACGCGCAGCGCTACGCTTGGCCCCCAATTTCGACGTGGCGCACGTCAACCTCGGTCGTGCGCTTGCGGCCAAGGGCGATTGGGGTGGCGATATCGCAGAACAGCGCGAGGCATTGCGGCTCAACCCCAAGAACGAAATTGCACACGCCCACCTCGGGGCGGCGCTTGGCGGCAAGCATGACTGGGATGGCGATATCGTAGAACAGCGCGAGGCATTGCGTCTTAACCCCAACAATGAAATGGCGCATGTGAACTTAGGAATGGCGCTTGGGAACAGGGGCGATTGGGATGGCGAGATCTCCGAAGAGCACGAGGCGTTGCGCCTTAACCCCAACAACGAAGTGGCGCACCTCACCCTCGGGGCGGCGCTAGGGGGCAAGCACGATTGGAATGGTCAGATTGCAGAAGAGCGCGAGGTACTCCGTCTTGACCCCGACAACGAAATCGCGCATCTCGCCCTCGGAGCGGCGCTTGGGATGAGGGGTGATTGGGATGGCGAAATCGTTGAGGAACGTGAGGCTCTACGCCTAAATCCCAACGACGAAAAGGCGCACGTCGACCTCGGGCTGGCGCTTGGGGCCAAGCGCGATTGGGACGGAGCAAGCGCAGAATTCCGTGATGCACTCCGGCTGAACCCCAAGAATGCGGCCGCGCACGCCAGCCTCGGCCTAGTGCTTGGGACCAAGGGCGACTTTGACGGAGAGATTGCCGAAGAGCGCGAGGCATTGAGCTTGAACCCCAACGACGCATTCGCGCACGGTAACCTCGGTCATGCGCTTGCTGTCATGGGCGACGCGGATGGAGCGATTTCGGAATATCGTGAGGCGTTGCGCTTGGATCCTAGTAATGCCTTGGCGCACGCCGCCCTCGGAGATGCACTGGAGAAGAAAGGCAACCAGCCGGGCGCTCTGGAGGAATATCGCGCGGCCTACATGGTTGACCCCAAGAACGCGACCTATAAGCAGAATTACGAGCGCCTGCTACAGCCGTCGTCTCCGATTGCCGGCCCTACGCCCCAGACCGATAAACATCCGGGCGTTTGGGTTTCGGGATATGGCTATCCCGCCGGGTCATTTCAGTCCGTCTATATGGGATTGGTTGACTTTCTGAGCTCCAGCCGAGTGGCGATTGCTAACAGGGGTGCTCAGAAATTTACGAACCCTAACGAGACTGGATTCATGCCCTTGTCAGCCATATTGGAAGTAGCGTCAAAGGCCGGGGCTGACAGTTTGCTCTATGTGAAAACAGAACGTAACGAATGGCAAGGGGTAACAACAATCTATATGCAGTGCTTTGATTCCGCCGGAAGGCTTTTGTGGGAAGAGAAGGCCACGAGCCCTTGGGCTAACGGATCCCCCGGCATTATTAGATCAGGATGGAAGAAGAAGCTAGCTCCCCATGTCGGCAAGCCGGGGCTGATATTGAAGCAGGCTCAGCAAGGAGACCCATTGCTTAAATAGTAGTCGGGCATGACAAGGCTTTTCTCATTGACCGTTCCCAAGCTCCGCGGAAAACAAGTCCGGTTTACTCGCTCATGGGGTTATCTGAATGGCAGGGTTTCTCTACTCCCTGAAGATTTAAGAGTCCTTGATGAACCTCTCGAATGCCGGGACAATAACCAAATTAATCTGGTCAAGAATAAGTTTCAGGAGGTAATCAACAGGCAAGTCGGTCGCATCCCCCAGGTAATGCCTCTCATTGAAGGCGACAAACGGTCTGAAGCGGCGATTCACATACACGGGTTTATCCGATTCATTCCAACCCGACGAGGGTTCGATCATTGTGCCATGGTCCAGTGCCTGCGTGCTTCTACTGGTAAGTCCGCTGCTAAATCGAATAATCTCATTTTTTCTGACTCGGGTGCGAACAAGATTCATGCGCCGGTGCTTGTCGATGTTGGAGAGATGAAAAAGAAATCTCAAACAGTTATTGATGCCACCCGAGCTATAGTAAGGCTGAACACTCTCAATGAATGCAAACGCCTTATCGGAAATCCCCGGAAGCTCCCTGGAGAATGCACTCTTCGCAATCGGTGAACTGCAATTTTTAGGAAGCAAAACCCTAAGAGGAAATTCGCAATGAGTATCCCATTTGGGAGAAATGGTCGCAATACGCGGATTGAGCTTGATAACCTCGAATGCCAAATGATCCAGCGCCGACCTCATCTGGTAGACCATCTCTCCGGCAATAAGGCTGACCTCTTTGGGGGGCGGGGCAGGAATATTCAATTTCTTTTTACCCTTCGACTTTGCGATGATTTTGTGCGGCTCACTAGCGCCATAAGCGGAGATGCATCGCTTGATAGCGCGGAGATGTTTCGCTGCCCTGAGGAGCTTAAATTTGGCCGATTTCATACCTTCTGACATTCCAACATGCTAGCACAAGCCCTACGTGAAGCGGCCCGCCATCAATTCCCAAGGCGAATTGACCGTGGCGACCTCCGGGTCACACAACCTCAGGCGCCGTTCGAACGGGTGAATGCAATCACGAGATGCCGGGCTTGCCCTACCCGGCGTTCCGCAGGGTCAATGCGGAACCAGGGGGCGGGTCGCCGCGGCGCCTCCCCCTACGGCGCAAGGCCGTGCGCTACATCTCTTGTTGCGCGCGGAATCGCGCAGAATAGCGCTCACAGCCAGCCAGCGCTTCTTGCAGGTCTTGCTCGGACGTGAGTAGGTGTATACTCCAATCAAAACTGCCGCCACAGAAACAAAAATGCGAATGAGCATGGGCAATCAAGCCCGGAGACAAAGGAATGGAACGCGCGCGTCAACGGCACTAAACCCGAGGGTTCGAGGCAATCACCATGACCACCAGTAGAAGGGGCTTTCTCAAGGGCGCCGGGCTCGCATTCATCGCCGCAACGTCTCCCGTGCATTCGCTCAAGGCGGGGGAATCAGCGGCATGGGGGGACACCGGTTTCGAGCCGTTTGTGCAGGTGGGAGGGACACGCATCGCGGGAACTCGTGACTTAGCCGCCAACGGATGGCAATTCACCCTCGCGGGCGAAGAATATCCCGACGGAAAGAGGTATCGGCTGGGAATCAAAAACACCGCCCGCCAGAACCGGCTGCTTGACATCGCCGGTTTGGTTCTGCCGCCCAAGCCGCAAGCGGAGAAAAGGCAATGGCGCGTGTATCTTGACAACGGCCACTCCGGCTGGAGCGGAGTCAAGCCGCTCGAAAACCTTGGGCCGGACAAGTATTTCCAGCCCGTTAACGAAAAAAAGCCTGGGGGCGGCACTGAGACCTTTCACCAGAGCGACATGGACTCGGTGGTTTGGGATGCCACCACCGGCGCGAGCTTGCTGGCCGGCTTTTTGCGCCAGCGGCACGGGCGGAACTTTATTCGGGTCATCCCCAACGAGGGGGCCACGGACATTGCGCGCGTGGAAGCCGTGCAGGAATTGGGCTTTGAAATTGCTGCCGGCGGCGAGCAGCCGCTCGATCCGCTGGTGACGTCATGGGGAGGCGATCCCTATGCTCTGCTGGAAACCTATGGAAGGACGGTGGCAAGCTATCACGGGAAAAAACTTGACGCCCCTCCCATCGTCGGCATGATGACGTGGTACGGATACGGGACGGCGATCGACGAGAAAATCGTTCTCGAGAATGCCCGGCTCATCGCCAGCCTCTTCCGCGGGTATCCGCAGAAAATGCAGTTGCTGATGCTTTGCGACCACGGCTGGCAGCAGGATGCGAACTGGGGCGACTGGGAACCGGACAAGAGGCGATTCCCCCATGGGATGAAGTGGCTGGCCGAGCAACTGGAGACTTACGGAGTGTCGATGGGGCTCTGGTACACGCCGTTTTGCATTAGCCCCAACGCACCCCATCACGCGCAGTTGGAGGCGCTTGAATCCCTGAACGCGCAGGGGAAGCCGCAGAGTTCTGAAGCGTGCGTGTGGGGGCACCTCCCTGGCCAGCCGCCTTGCCTGCCCATCACCTTTTTCGACGGCGGCCTGCCGGCGGTGCAGAAGATGTGGGGTGACACGCTGGCGCGGATGAAAGCGTGGGGAACGGTTTACTGGAAGCTCGACTTCTTCTCGCTCCGGACAAGTTCCAGCAACCGGCGCAAGCTTGGGGACGGCGAACTCTACGCGCAGACGTACAAGACGTTCAAAGCCGCGGCGGGCGACGCGACGTTAAACCCTTGCTCCTGCGACAACAACTTGCAGGTCGGCTACTGCGACTCCACCCGCATCAGCGCCGACATGGGCCAAGCGGGTGACTGGAGCGGAACCATCGAGGGTTTTCGCCACGGCATGGGCACCATCGCCGCGCTGTGGTACAAACACCGCAAGTTCTTCATCAACGACCCTGATTCGATTCAGATTGCCAAGGGTTGTTCGCTGGGGGAAGCGCGCGTCCGCGCCACGGTGGTGGCGATGAGCGGTGGGCACTTGATGTTGAGCGAGGACCTGCGTTCGGTAGATCCGGAGCGCCTCGAACTGGTGCGGCGCCTGCTGCCCGTATACCCGCACGCCGCGCGCCCACTCGATCTTTTCGAGCACCCGTTTCCGCAGGGCTACCCGGCGTTGTGGTCCTTGTCGTTGCCGACCGGCTTTGGGCCCATGACCGCGCTGGCGGTTTTCAACTTGACCCACGATACCCGGAAGTACCAGATCGCCCCCAAGATGCTGGGTCTGGAAAGCGGAAAGACATTTCTGGCGCTGGAATGGTGGCAATACCGGTGGCTCGGGCGCTTTGAGAAAGAGTTTGAAATCGAGGTTCCGGCCGGGGACGTGGCGGTGCTCCACGCGCAGCCGGTGAAGGATGTTCCCTCTCTGGTTTCGGTGTCCCATCACTTTACCGGTGGCTATATCATTGAGAGTGCAGAGTTCGACGCGGCCTCGGCGGCATTGAAAGGCGTGCTGGTTACCAAACCGGGCCTGCGCGTGGTTCTGTTCGGGAGCAGCGGAAATGGATGGAAGTTCGCCTCCCGGAGTACCTTCCACGCGGCTGCCAATTCGCTCGGCGGATGGCAGAGCGAATTGGCGACGACCAGCACGCGGACGAGTTTCATCGTCCAGTTTGAAAGGACGTAACCGTCATGAACAAACTGTTCGCGCCCGGCGTATAACAGTTTGGAGCATGGGGACGGAGATATTCTCAGCTTTCCAGCGCCTTCTTGCAGTACTCGAAACACTTCTTCATTTCGGCGATCGTGTCCATGCCCGGCTTGCCGTACTCGTACTCGATGTTGGCGGGAATCTTCCAACCTTTATCGCGCAGCAATTGCAGCACGGCCACGATGGGCGTGTCACCCTGGCCGAAGGGCAGATTCGCACCATGATCCTTCTTTCGATCCTTAATGTGCAGAGTGACGATTCTTGTGTGGTGCTCCGTGATGTACGCGACGGGGTCCCCTCCCGCGGCCACGAAGTGGCCAATGTCGAGATTGACGCCGATGTAGGGTGATGCGCCCTTCATGGCCCGCGCGAAAGTTTCCGGGGTGGAGAACTCATCGGGTTTGGTCGAATCATGCCCATGGAAGCCCACCATAATTTTGTATTTCTGGGCGACCTTATCCACGCGCGGCGCCACGCTCACGTTGGCGGAGGAGGTGATATATTTGACCCCTAACGCCTGCGCGATCCGAAAGCCCTGCTCAATTTGTTCATCCGTGAAATCCTTGCGAAAGCCGTAGGTGTAGGCGTAGATCAGAACTCCCGCATCATCGTACTTCTTGCGGAGTTCTTTAAAATAATCGAGCGGTGCTTCGCGATCCCATTTGGCCCGTTCCGGGCCTCGGAGGTTCGCGGGTTCCGCACCACTGGAGAGTTCGCACTCGCCCAATCCCACGGTTTGGAACGCCTTGAGGATGGCCTCCGGAGTTTGGAGGTCGGGGAAGGAGTAGCTTTGCGCGCCAATCTGCACTCCCCGAATAACCGAATTGATCATGGTGGCGCCGCGAAGTCTCCCGGCCGGGACGAGCGCGCCCGCACATCCCGCCAAGAGGAGCTTCCCTGCGTCACGTCGTGAAATGAAAACCATAATTCCTCCTTCAAAACTGCAAAATTATGGCGAGAGTATACGGCGCGAACGGGCAGGTAGCAAGCATTGGTAAAGGGTCGAACAATGGTCATCAGTCATCAGTGCATGGTTGTCGATAAAAGCGGCCCTTGCTTAGGCCGACTGAGAACTGATGGCACACCACTGACGACCCTTAAAAAGGGATCTCGTGGTCGTCCAGCAGTTGAATCCCTGCGGGGGTAAGCTTGTAGGTGGCCATGTGGCGCGGAGGTATGTGCCTTGCCTCGACTGCTTTCACGTACTCATCCTCTTTCAAATAGCTGATGGTGACTTTATCCTTCAAGACGTCCATCTTTCCGTCATAGACGTCCAGGGTCTGCCAGAGCGCTTTCAGCTTCTGTCCGTCAAAGGAGTATAGAATCATGGAGAGGCGCGGCTGGCTCTTGCCGGGGCGGAAACCGTAAATGAAGAACCGCAGGTCGTCCCAGGCAAGCTGGGGCAACATTTCATAGTGCAGGTCGGTGCGAGGAACGAAGTTCGTGAGGGTCACAAGATGGCTCTTGCCCGCGCTGCTGGCAAAGATCGCCACCACATTCTGGCGGTCAAAGTCGTTCCAGCCGAAGGTGTACCCCGCGCCCACCACCATTTGGCCCTTCCACGGCTGCGCGAAAGCCGCCGGCAGACCCACCAGGGGATAGTGCAGGAGGGAGAACACGTTTTCCAGTTCGCGACGCGTTTCCACGTCCGTCGGCGTGCGATTGGCCATCCACTCCGCCATGTGATCCACCACCAACTTTTGAATCTGGTCGGTGATGGGTCCGGCATCTTCCAGCATTACTCCGGGAAGCTGCTTCGCCAAATCGTTGACGCGCGCGGGCACGCCGGTGGGCGGAGGCGGTGGCGCCTTCTTTTTCCCTGTGGCTCCCCCCACGCCAAATACCACGGTTAGGAGTGCCAGCATCTGGATGTGGAAAAGAACGGATTTTCGACCCGATAATGCACGCATGCCGTTTACCCTCTTGGGATTGCAATTCGAAACTCGAAACTCGATGTTGGGTTTCGAGTTTCGATTTTCGAGTTTCTAATTTCCCCGCATTTCCAACAGGACCTTCAAAGCCGAAGTCTGGTCCAAGAACTCAAAGGCCTCAAGTCCCAGCTCCAAGGGAAACGTTTTGGTAATAAGATGGTGAACCTTTACGTGTTCCCGCCGGAGCAATTCGAGGGCCGGCGCAAAGACCCCGCAACGGGAACCGAGCAGGGTAACCTCATCCACCACCAGTTTGGTGGCATCAAAATTCGCGGCCCCGTGAAAGGTCGATTTCATCACCACCGTACCGCGCGGCTCCACCAGGCGCAGCGCCTCGCCAATGCCGCGCGGCGAGCCCGTTGCCTCCACCGTCACGGGAAAGCTGCTGGAGGTAAGCTCCTCGGCGCCTTCGCTCAAAACCTGGACGCCCCAGGCGCGCGCCAGATCCAATTTCCATCCATGCCGGCCAATCAGTGTCACCTGCGCTCCGGCATGCTTCAGCACCTGAGCTACCAGTAACCCCAGGCGTCCGTCGCCGATAATGGCCACCCGCGTCCCAGGTGGGAGGGTCATTTGTTCCAGGATTTCACATGCCGCCGCCACGGGCTCGGTAAAGGTCGCGGTTTGGTCAGAAATCTCCTCGGGAACTTTGTGCAGATTCTCGACCGGCAGAGCCACATACTCCGCGAATGCTCCGGGGCGATTCACGATCCCCAGAACCGATCGGTTGGGGCAATGCCGGCCCAGACCCTTTGCACACCAGGGGCAATGGCCGCAGGCGAGATTGATTTCTCCCACCACGCGATGGCCAATCCACTGCGAGTCGTCACATTCCACCACGCGCCCGACGAACTCATGGCCAGGAATACCGTGAAAACCCGAATAGCCTTTCAGGATTTCCCGGTCGGTGCCGCAGATGCCCGCCAGCAACACTTTTATCAACGCCTCGCCGGGCGCGCGTTGCGGCTTGGCGACTTCGCGCAGGGTGAGTTTGCCGTCGAAATAGAGTGCTTTCATAGTAGGGCTGTCAGTGGTCCGTAGTCAGTAGTCCGTGGTCAGGCAAAGGTGCTTCGTTACGCATAGCACAATGCAATGATGTAACAGTACAATATCGCGGTTCCCGGTTGCATTCACGGCGGCTTTCAAGAACCAACAACGGACAACTGACTACGGACCACTGACAGCTTTTTCAAAGGCTTTGGCGATTAAATCGTCCTGGTCTTCCCCAACCGTTCGCAGGTCGATGATGAACTCGTCCTGCTCGACGCGGCCGAGGATGGCGGGCTTATGGCGACGGAGCATTTCCTCCAGCTTTGCCGCACTGTGCTGGCTGTGCCGGATCGCTACAAGCGAAGTCTCGAGCGTCTGGCCGGGGGTGGAGCCGCCGCCGATAACGGATTCACCGTCCCGGAGGACCGCCGTGAAACCCGGCCGGGCGGAGATGCTCTTGGCCAGCCGGTCGGCCCGCATCCCAATTTCCTTCTTGGAAAGGCGCATCATTCGAAGCGCCGGGATGGAATCCAGGCGCCCCTGCAAATAAAGGGAGACAGTTGCTTCCAGCGCGGCAATGGTCAGCTTATCCACACGCAGCGCGCGAAATAGCGGATTCCTCCGGATGCGTTCGAGCGGTTCGCGTTTCCCTACCAGGATACCCGCCTGCGGGCCCCCCAGCAGCTTGTCGCCGCTGAAGGTTACGACGTCGGCGCCGCCTTGCAAGCTCAGGCCGGCAGGCAGTTCATCCCGCACGCCGCAGGGAGTGAGATCGACCAAGCAGCCGCTGCCCAGGTCCTCCATCAGAAGCAGCTTGTGCCGGCGGGCCAATTCCCCCAGTTCATTCAATCGGGGCCGTTCCGTAAAACCCACCATGCGGAAATTGCTCGGGTGCACTCGCAACAACACGCGGGTGCGCTCGTTGATCGCCGCGGCGTAATCACCGGCACGCGTGCGGTTGGTGGTGCCGACTTCGCGCAGCACCGCCCCGCTTTTCACGCAAACGTCGGGAATGCGGAACGAGCCGCCGATTTCGATCAGCTCACCGCGCGACACAATGACTTCAAAACCCTCCGCCAGGGTGTTGAGGGCCAGAAAGACGGCGGCGGCGTTGTTGTTGACCACCAGCGCCTGCTCGGCGCCCAGCAGCCGGCCGAAGAGCTCGTTCGTGTGGACATCGCGTTGGCCGCGCTCGCCGCGCTCCAGGTCATACTCCAGGTTGGAATAGCCCGCGGCGGTCTGGACCAGGTGAGCGAGCGCCTCCGGCGCCAGCGGCGCGCGTCCCAGGTTGGTGTGGAGGATGACCCCCGTGGCGTTAATGACGGGCTGGAGCGAAAGCCCTGTTTCCGCTTCCCGGAGGATTTCTTCTTCCAGCCATTCGGCCGAGAGGTTGGCCAGACCGCCGCGGGCGATGCTTTCGCGCAGGCCCTGAAGAACCTTCCGCGTCGCCTCCACCACCAATCGATGGCCTATGCGTCCTTCGAGCTCGCGCAAGCTTTGGCGATTCAACAGTTCATCCACCGCGGGAATCTGGCGGAGTAAGCTGCCGGCTGCGAGTTCGGGACCACTCTTGGGGGAGTCCATATACGTTTCGGTCTATAACTCAAGAGGGAACAAGGGCAGGGTGAGCCCCCGGCCCTCCCCGCGACATTTCAACATAGTCGGCTATGCCCGTCAACTTTCCGTTGACTCAACGCGTTTCAATCAGGGTATAATTCCGACTCCCGAACTGGACTTGAGGCGCTCCCGTGACAGTTGACGAAGAGTTCAACAAGCTCGATGACGATATTCGCCGTCTCAAGATTGAATACGAAGTATTTTTTAGTGGTGGGACTCCCCGCCCTCCGCACGATACCCTCTACCGCGTAGAAACCACGATAAAACGATATACCAGCGACCAATCCAAATTGAGTTTTGGCCAGCGCTTCCGCTTTACGAATCTGGTGCAGAAATACGCCGTCAACGCTCAACTTTGGCGGCGCAAACTTCAGGAGAAGGAAGAGGGCCGCAGCCTCGGCGGCCCGCAGAAACGCCCGATCGAAGCGCCGGTGGAGGATGGCGCTGTGCGCGTAGTCTGTTCGAATCCGGAGGCGGAAAGGGAAAAGGTCGACCAACTTCTGCAAGCGATGAAGGAGGCCAGGAGGCAGGCCGGGGAGACGGCCAGCAGCCTTGACGCCGCCACCTTCCACAGATTCATCATAGAAAAGACCAAGCAGATAAAGGAAACGCTGGGCTGCGACAAGGTGCAGTTCTCCGTTTCGGTGGAGGGAGGCAAAGTTAAGTTCAAGGCCACGAAAGCGGAATGAGCATATCAGGAGTCAGGGGACAGAAGTTAGGAGCTAGGAGTCAGAAGTCAGAACTCTAACCCCTGCGGCGATCAAAAGACAGGATGGAATTCACTGCGAATTATGAATGATCGATGCCATCGGTATGGCAATGGTTTGGACAGTAAAGAGATGGGTGAAAAGGCCTTCCTTTTGACTTATAGCTTCTAACTCCTGATTTCTAGCTCCTAACATATGGCTCCTGACTCCTTCCAAAGAGGTTTCCATGCGCAGAATTTCTCGGGCGCTGATTAGCGTCAGCGACAAAAGCGGCATCCTTGAACTGGCCTCCGGACTTATGTCGCTGGAGGTTGAGTTGCTTTCCACAGGCGGCACCGCGAAACTCCTCCGCGAGAAGGGCCTGAAGGTGCGGGATGTTTCGGATTTGACGGGATTCCCGGAGATGCTCGACGGCCGGGTAAAAACCCTTCATCCCAAGGTCCATGGCGGCCTGCTGGCCATCCGTTCAAACCCTCAGCACCAGGCACAGGTAAAGGAACACGGCATCGAGTTGATCGACATGATTGTGGTAAATCTTTATCCTTTCGAAAAAACCGCAATGAAGCCTGGGGTGAGCTTGGAAGAGTTAATCGAGAACATCGACATTGGTGGTCCCTCGATGCTGCGCTCCGCCGCGAAAAATTTCGAGGATGTCACGGTTCTTGTGGACGCCGCCGATTATCCCGGGGTTCTGGAGGAACTACAGACAAATGGCGGAAGTATTTCGCGGGAGACGCGTGCCCGGCTGGCGCGCAAAGCGTTCGCGACGACGGCGGCTTACGACAGTGCTATCTCCACCACCTTGCAGAAAATGGCCAATGTAGAATTACCTGAAACGCTCCATCTGAACTACCGGAAAGTGATGGATTTGAGGTATGGCGAGAATCCGCATCAGAAAGCTGCGCTCTATCGCAGCCCCACCACGGCCGGGCGGGGCTTGGCGGCGGCTCCGCAACTCCAGGGCAAGGAACTTTCCTATAACAACCTGGTGGACTTGGAGGCTGGCTGGCGTCTGGCGCAGGAATTTGCAGAACCGGTTACGGTCATCATCAAACACACCAACCCCTGTGGAGTGGCCACGGGTGCGACGCTGGTGGAAAGTTACCAGCGCGCCGTGGAAGTCGACCCGGTGTCGGCCTTCGGGTCCGTGATCGCCTTCAACCGCCCGGTGAATGGACCCACGGCGGAGGAGTTGTCAAAGCTCTTTGTGGAAGCCGTCGTGTCACCGGGCTATGAGGCGCCCGCCCTCGAGCGGTTGGCCGGCAAGAAAAACCTCCGCCTCCTCGATATGTCGGCGACGGCCGGCGACGACTTCGGGCTCCAGTTCAAGGCCGTGGGGGGAGGGTTGCTCGTCCAAACCCCCGATTCTCTGTCCGCACAGCCCCACTTGTGGAAATGCCTCACGGAGCGCCAGCCTTCGCCGGAAGAGACCGAGGCCATGATCTTTGCCTGGCGAGTGGTGAAGCATGTCAAATCGAACGCCATCGTCTATGCGCGGCCAGGAATCCTGGTGGGTGTGGGGGCCGGCCAAATGAGCCGCGTGGACTCTGTCAAGCTGGGAGCCACTAAGGCGCGCGATTTAAAGCACGCGTTGGAAGGCACGGTGCTTGCTTCCGATGCCTTTTTTCCCTTTGCCGATGGAGTGGAAGAAGCGGCGCGAGTCGGGGTCACGGCGATTGTGCAGCCCGGCGGGTCGGTTCGCGACAACGAAGTCATCGCCGCGGCCAACCAGCACCACTTGGCGATGGTCTTAACCGGAGTGCGTCACTTCTCGCATTAAGATTTCGGGGCGTAATAGCCGTCGCGCGCCACAACGTGGTACTTCACCTTCTTGCCCTTCTCATTGAAAATCTCGAGGGGATTTCCCTGGTCGTCTACCACCGCAACTTTGAGCTTGTGGAACCGGCCGTCTTTGGTCGCATTGGTGGGAACGAAACCCAAACTATATTGCCGGCGAAGTTGCTCCGCGATTTGTTGGTAATCCTGCGGCACCTCCTGCTCGAAGCGCGGGAAGTAGGCCTGACCGCCGGAATAGGAGGCCATGGTTTTGAGCGCATTTTCGGCCTGCAAGGTCGTGATGTTGTCGCCTCTGGGGTTGCGAACGGACATGAATTCCATGATGCTGATGGGGTAGATGGGGGTATCCGATGCCTTCACGATTTTCAGGCACTGGTCGTAGGTCAGCTTGCTGAAGGTATCTATGCCGGTGACAACGGCCACCACCGCTTTGCGCCCGTGCACCTCTTTCATCCGGTCCAGGACAAAAGCCAGAGCGTCGTAAAGGTTGGATTCCATAAAACCGGGGATACGCAACTGATCCAGCCCCGCGCGCACCTCGGAGCGGTCTTGGGTGAAATCGGTGAGGATCTGCGTTTTCAAGTCAAATGAGACGACCGCCACCCAATCTTTGGGTTGTACGACATTCAAGAAATCGTAGCTGTAGCGAAGGGCTATATATAGGAAGGGCCACCAGCGGTTGGCGAACTCAACCAGCATACAGATAGTCATGGGGGCTTCACCGGTTCCGAAGTTCGTGACGGCTTGCGGGACCCCGTCGTCATATAGCTGGAAATTCTTTTTTCCCAGGTTCTGGAGAGGGCTGCCATTGGTGTCGACGACCATCACATCCACGTTGACCAGGTTGGTGGTTGTCGAGAGCGTATAGATATCGTTGGGATTGATCTTCTCGGGCTTCTTCTCCGGCGGCACGGTGGTCGGCTGTGCGGGACCCGGCTGAGTTTTCTTTGGAACCAGAACTGTTTCGCCCACGTCCGGCTGCGGTCCCGAGGTTTGCTGTTGCCCGGTTGGCGATGGCTCTTGGGACTGGGCAAACCACTTGGGCGGAAAGCTCGCCAAGACCAGTACCCCGACAACTCCCACCACCAGAGTAATTGGCAAATACCGTTTCTTGTTCTTCATGCAGCACTCTCCGCAACGCCTCGAGTTAATATTATGTATGATGCCATTGGCGCCCACTTGGGTCAACTCATGGGCAGCAGAAGTTTATAGGCCCCACCGCTTGTTGCCCACACGGATCAACGGCGTCCACTAGAGTCGGTTGCCTGATTTTTATTGCCCGTACATATGGTACCATAGTACTATTGCCAAGGTTTTGGGAGGGCACTAGAGTGCCGCGTGTAAGCAAACTGCGTTGTCTTGAAGGTGCGGACATCGCTTGACATTTTGTCCGATTAGGTCAAAGTGAAAAATATAGGCGAAGTGTCTAAAAACATATTGACTCGGAGTAGCTGATCGCATAGGCTTTCCGCCAGATAGCAATTATACTGATTGACTAACTGGAGGAAAGCCGTGAAAAATTACTTTCTAGCGTTTCTGCTCGCGTTGCTGGTAGTATTGAGCAGTGTTTCAGTTCGGCGGAGTGCTGCGGGGATTGGGGGAAGCCCGGCACCAATGCCGCCGATGAACGCACTAGGCATTGGGGGAAGCCCGGCGCCGATGCCGCCGATGAGATAAGATGCTTCCGGTCGAGATGAGCGACTCGGAAGCAACCGAGGACGACAGGTAGCTCCGCGACGCTCATGAGTGACCAGATCATAATCCACGGCCTTCAATACGGAATCTACGCTCTGGAAGCGACAGTGTGTGTGCTGCTTGCTTCAAGAGGAAGGTGGCGGCGCCTCAAAGGCCTATGCCTGTACGTAATCCTCCTGTTTGGTCTGGACGGCGTCGCGCGCCCTGCGGTCCTCCATTATTTCGGATTTAATTCCAACCAGTACCGCAATTTCTATTGGTGGACGGACGTCGCGTTGGCCCTGGGCGCGTTCCTATTGATTTGCGCTTTCTTCCGGCGTGCTTGCGCTCGAGAGGAAAGGTTGTGGCGCCTCGTTCGCCTGATGCTGGTTTTCGTCATCGCGCTAGTCGTGGCAATTTCGGCCTTTGCCCTTACCCGCCATTATACCCAACTCTACATAAGGTTCATTGTTGAGTTCAGCCAGAACCTGTACTTTAGTTGCCTGGTTCTGAATACCATGCTTTTTGTAATGATCCAGCAACTCGCGATTGAAGACGACGAGCTCGGACTGTTGGTCTGTGGGATGGGTGTCCAGTTCGCCGGCGAGGCGGCCGGCTTGGCCTTGTATCACTTGACTCTTGCCGAGCCCTTCGTGCAGACCATCTTCAGCTTCTTAAACCCGGCCTGCACGCTGGGAATGTTGTTGATTTGGACTTATGCCGTCGTGAGGACGCCCCAGGCAGTTCCGGTGCGGGCGCCGGTGGGGAAACAACCAGCCATGGCGGAGGCCGTTGCGGACTAGCACGTTGCAGTGAGGTGAAGCATGATCATGGCGGCCCTGATCTTAATCCTATCTACGGGGCTTTTTTTCTTTTATCTCCAGGCAGTCTGTCAAAAGATCTTGCGCCGGCAGTTCACGCAAGAGTTTTTCCAATCGATCGTCAACGCCAATCGCCTGGAGTTCCCGTCAGTTCGGAAGGCCATCGAGGAATTTGGCTCTCCCGTGGAATACCCACGGCTGACCCTGACGCTCAAATGTGATTTCCTGGCGCTCACCTATCTCCTCAAGAATGCTGCCAACGTCAATCAGCGCTATAGCTACGAAGAGCGTCTTTTAATTGTTTACTTCAAGTTGGTCTTCGCTTCTCTGATTACGCGGCACTGGCTGAAATTGCGCGAAACGCCGGCCGCCTTGAAGTTGACTGCCATCCTCGAATACTTTGCCAACGTGGTGGGAGAGCGCGTGAATACGGTGAGATTCGGAAACCTGACGGCTTCCGACTATCTCCTGAACCTCTAATTGCCCCTTCCCCCTAAGGAAACCGGGGAACTCCTGTCTTTTTTATTCGAACCCTTAGTGCCAATTCAGTTTGCTTTAGCCACGCGCTTGAAGCGCCGGAATTCCCTGTGAACTCAGGCTGGACCGCCCAGGACGGCCGTTACAGGGATCAAACTACGACATGACGGCATTATCCTGGCGTCTTGGCCCTCCTCACCTCCTGATTCACTTTGAGTTGACCCTACGCTCCTCCGGGTGTATTAATCATGGCAGCCGAGGCGTGTGCGCTTCAGGCGGAAAAGGGAGGTGGCTATGATCAAAACCGCCCTTCGAGTTGTGACCCTTGGGTTGTGCGCCATTATAGGCCTTTGGGCCGTAGTACATGGGTTTGCCCTGGCGGCGACGGTCAGCGCCCCCAGCCACGAAGACATGCTTCAGTACCTGCTGGAGGTAAGCGTCTCTATTGCCGGGGGGGTGTGCGTGCTGTCGGTTGCCGTCGAGCAACTTATTTGTTGGCGAACTCACCACAAGGACGGCGGGCTGATCTAATTGTTCCCTGACCTGCCGGAGGTTTCGTCATTCCCTCGGCTCGATTCTGGTGATATATTGATAGCACGCGCTTTGCTCGAGATTAGTAAAAGGGCGTAAAATAGCATAGATTGTTTTGCAACTCTGCATCGGGCTGGGACCGGTGGAGGGGATATGTTTCCCCAGTTGGCTGACATCAATGTTTGACGCACTCCAAGACCGGCTGCAAAAGGTATTCAAGACCCTCCGGATCCAGGGAGTCCTGACCGACGAGGTCGTGGACCAAACCTTACGCGAGGTGCGCCTAGCGCTTCTCGATGCCGACGTTAACCTCAATGTTGTAAAGGAGTTGCTTGAACGTGTTCGAGTCAAGGCCTTGGGCGAAGAAGTTCGCTCCAGCCTTTCGCCGGTGCAGGAAGTAATCCGCATCGTTCGCGACGAGTTGATTGCGATCCTCGGTCGCGAAGCCTCGCTGCTGACTTTTTCCAAGGATTACCCCACGGTCTTCCTTATGGTTGGTCTGCAGGGTTCCGGCAAGACCACCACTTCCGGCAAGTTGGCGCTTTGGCTTGCCGGACGGAAGCGCCGCCCGATGTTGGTATCGACCGACGTATACCGCCCCGCCGCGCGGGAGCAGTTGGCGATAATCGCCAAAGCCGTGCAGATTCCGATTTTTGCGGGCGAGGGCATCAACTCGCCCATTGAACTGGCCACGGCCGCGCGCAAGGACGCCGCGGACCGTGGTCACGACGTGTTGATTGTTGACACCGCCGGTCGCCTGCACATCGATCAGGAGTTGATGAACGAAGTCAGTGAATTGCGCACCAAACTGCGGCCCAGTGAAGTCCTGCTGGTGGCCGATGCCATGATCGGCCAGGACGCCGTGCGCAGCGCGCAGGAATTCCACGAGCGCCTGGGTACAACCGGCGTGATCTTGACCAAGCTGGACGGTGACGCCCGCGGCGGCGCCGCGCTTTCCATTCATCACGTCACCGGCCAGCCCATCAAGTTCATGGGCACCGGCGAAAAATACGATCAACTGGAAGTCTTCTATCCGGAGCGGATTGTCTCCCGCATCCTCGGCATGGGCGACATCCTTTCGCTCATCGAAAAAGCCGAGCAGAAGATCGACAAGCAAAAGGCGATCGAAGTTCATCGCAAGCTTCAGACCGATACTTTTTCGTTGGAAGACTTCCGCGACCAACTTAACCAGGTACGCAAGATGGGGCCGATGGAGCAGATGCTGGGCATGCTTCCCAAAGTGGGTATTTTCAAGGATGCCAGCAAGGTCAAAGTGGAAGAGAAAGAGCTGATTCACATCGAGGCGATTATCAATTCCATGACTCCCCAGGAGCGCCGCAATCACGAGATCATCAATGGCAAGCGGCGAAAGCGCATCGCCAGGGGCAGCGGTACTTCCGTCCAACAGGTAAATCAGGTCTTGAAACAATACTTCCAAATGCGCAAAATGATGAAGTCCATGAGTCAGAACCTGCTGGGACGGGGACTCAGCCGGCTGGGCATGCCGGTAGGGCCGGGGGCGTGATCGTCTCCGTGAGGCGAAATGAATGACGACGAAATGAATATTAGGTTGTAGATAGCCGATTGACGATTAATAAAGGCCAATGAACCATTGTCAACGGCAATCGAACATCAAAAGGGGGAAGATTGTTAAGAATACGCTTGGCTCGAACGGGGGCCAAAAAGAAAAGCAGTTACCGAGTGGTAGTGATCGATCGCGAGCGGGCCCGCGACGGACGCTTTGTGGAAATTCTCGGCCATTATAATCCCCGACGAACGCCGCCGGAGATCGTGCTGAATCGCGAACGCGTTGATTATTGGATCGGACGAGGGGCGCAACCTTCAGAAACGGTACAGAGTTTCTTGAAGAAGCCTCCGGCGCCGGCGCCAGCGGCCTGAACGATGAGGCCGACCCCTGCACCAAACGCGGCGCCCGCACGAGTGGCGATTATGGGTTCTCAAACACACTGATTCCGACTGACCTTGACACATCAACTCAAGTGCGCGGGAGGGCCAGATGAGGGACTTGATCGAAGCCATCGCCAAAGCGCTAGTGGATAATCCCGAACAGGTTTCTGTGCGGGCCGTGGAGGGGGAACAGGTAACCGTCCTGGAATTGCGGGTGCATCCCTCCGATTTGGGGAAGGTGATCGGGAAGCAGGGGCGAACGGCGCGCTCCATTCGCACCATCCTCAACGCCTCCGGCATGAAGCTCAAAAAGCGCTTTACGCTGGAGATCCTGGAATAGGGGCCGTCGTCTCACCTGCGGCCGGGAGCGGCATTGGCGCAAAACGCAGCCGGGCAATTCTTGGCCATCGCACGCATTCTTCGGCCACAAGGACGCAAGGGAGAGGTTGCGGCGGAAATCCTTACCGATTTCCCGGAGCGTTTCCAGCAACTCCAATCAGTGTTCCTGGAAGTTCCCGGCCAGGCTCCCAAGCGCGTCACCCTGGAACGCGGTTGGCCGCATAAGGGCCGGATCATCCTGAAGTTTTCAGGAATCGACTCCATCGAGAGTGCCTCGGGTCTGCGCGGGCTGCAAGTTCTTATCCCGTGGGAGCAACGTGCGCCGCTTCCCCCGCACCAATATTACTTGTACGAATTACACGGCTGCCGGGTTATTTGGGAACGCCAGGGGCAGGAAATTGGGACGGTGACCGAGGTCGAACGCACGGGCGGCGTGGATGTGCTCCACGTCCGACGCCCGGACGGAAAAAGTGAAGTGCTTATTCCCCTGGCGCAGGAAATTTGTACGCGGATCGATATCGCCTCCCAGACCATCGTGATCGACCCGCCGGAGGAGCTACTCGAGTTGAATTCCTGAGGGTGGGCGCAAGGACAGAAAAATGGTGAATAGTGAATTGTGAATGGCGATTTGGGGACGATTGCTGACCATTTACTATTCACCATTCACTATTTCCTCCGTTTCGTGCGGGAGCGCCTAGGCCCATGGTCTTCGATGTCATCACGATATTCCCGGAATTTTTTGACAGCATCTTGGAGCACGGGCTACTGAAGAGGGCCATGGCATCAGGCCACGCGACGATCCGGCTGCACGACTTGCGGGAATATACCGAGGACCGCCATCGAACCGTGGACGATCGGCCTTTCGGGGGCGGGCCGGGCATGGTCTTCAAGCCGGAACCGATTTTCCGGGCGGTGGAAGCGCTCCGGAGCGAAGCGCCCGATAATCGCCTGCCGGTGATTCTGCTATCGCCCCAGGGACGCTTGTTGACTCAGGCCGTGGCGGAAGAACTTTCGCATGCCGCGCGCCTGGTTTTGATTTGCGGCCGCTATGAAGGCGTGGATGAACGCGTGGCGGAAAACCTTGCCACCGATGAGATTTCCATCGGCGACTTCGTCCTGAGCGGCGGTGAATTGGCGGCGGCGGTGGTGATGGAAGCCACCCTTCGCCTCCTGCCGGGGGTGCTCGGCAACGAAGAGTCGCGCCAGCAGGATTCTTTCGCGGTCCCGCAGGGCGCGCCGGCGGAAGTCAGGCACGGGCTGCTCGATTGCCCGCATTACACGCGTCCGGCGGAATTTCAGGATTGGAAAGTGCCGGAAGTTTTGCTTTCCGGTAACCACGAGCAGATTCGCCAGTGGCGGCGACGCCGCGCGCTGGAAAAAACCTGGAGGCGCCGGCCCGACTTGCTCGCCCACGTCCCTCTGAGCGAGGAAGACCGCCGGTGGCTGGAATCGCTCGAGAAAGTGTAGCGCCGGCCTTTAGGCCGGCAATTGTCGCGGCGGTCTCTGACCGCTGGTCGGCGGTCGGAGACCGCCGCTACAGTATTTGACATTTTATTTCGAGGCCGGAGCAGCAAGGCTAAATACTGCCCCTGTAAAGTGCTCTCGAAAGGTTTGGGAGAATGGAAATATGAATGCGCTCGAAAAAGTTGAACAAGCACAGATGAAGAAGGAAGTCACGCCGTTTCGCCCCGGCGATACCGTGAAGGTACACGTCAAGATCAAGGAAGGCGAAAAGGAAAGAATTCAGATCTTTGAAGGCACCGTGATCGGCCTTCGCCGCGCTCGCAATCACTCCTCGTTTACGGTCCGCAAGATTTCCTTCGGCCACGGCGTGGAACGCATCTTCCCCTTGCACTCGCCCGTGGTCGACAAGATTGAGGTTGTGCGCTCCGGCCGCGTGCGGCGCGCCAAGCTCTATTACCTGCGCAAGTTGCGTGGCAAAGCGGCTCGCCTGCGCTCCCTGCAAACCGAACAGGAAGCGTAGTACGCCGGCACGGTTGTGATGTTGACACAGGCAGGCTCATGGGGACCAAAGTGTTTACCCTCCGCACCAGACGATCTCTACAGCGTAGGACTGAAAGGCGCGGTCTGCGGTAGTGTCCAAGAGGTATTTCACGCGCGACACCGTTTGCCTCCCCGCTTGGCCCTTTTTCGTATCGATATGGCCTTTCCTTCAAACGCAGCGATAACTTCGGGGGGAAGTGGAGCGTCAAAATCTTCCGGGACTTCGTACGTTCCACGGTCGAGACCCAGGGGAAAGGGCGCCGTTCCGCGCTCAATGGAAACTAACCGAGCAATAGGCACGCCGGCGCGAGCGATAATAATTTCCTCTCCCGCCATCGTGCGCCGGAGCAACTTGGAAAGATGCGTCTTGGCCTGACGGATTTTGACTTCCATATCCCCTACGATGGGCTAAGTTCTGACCTAAGTCAATCGACACGGGACAAGGGATTCGGTTGCGGGAACTTCCCTCCCGTATCCCGTGCCCCGTCTTTTTCCGTGCCCGAAACTTTCCCCTTGACAAAGCTTTCCCCTATATATAGGATAACAACCTATAGGAGTCACAATGATTGGAATCGACACCAAAATCAAGCGCGGCAGCGGTGAGCTGGCCATCCTGGCGCTGCTCGACCAGGAACCGTTGCACGGATATGAAATCTCCAAGCGCATCGCGCAGCAAACCGCCGGCGTCCTCCAGTTCAACCTGGCCTCACTCTATCCGCTGCTCTATCGAATGGAAAAGCGCGGTTGGGTGAAGGGAAAATGGGAAGAAGCGAAGAGCGGCCGCCAGCGCCGCTACTACCACCTGACGCGAAATGGCAAGAAGCAACTGGCTCCGCTGCGCCTGGAATGGGCCATGTTCTTCCAGGCGCTTCATCGCATCGCCGGAGTCGCCCATGCCGACTAACCGTAGGGGCACCCCTCGTGGGCGCCCAATGGGGGCCGACTCGGCCCAGGGCAGGCACGAGGCCTGCCCCTACGCAGCGTTTTCATTGCATCGCGGGAGCAGCGCATGACGGATGGGCGAGAATTGATCAAAGCACGCCTGGGCAGGCTGGGGCTCGAAACTTGCCGGGAAGAAGCGATCGTTCACGAACTGCGCGATCATGTGGAGGACTATGCCGCGGCCCTCGAAGCGCGCGGGATGTCGAGTGACGCAGCCGCCCGAGAAGCTCTCGATTCCGTGTCCGACTGGCCCGAATTCCGCGAGGAGATCCTTCGCGCGGAAACTGAGGAGGTGACCATGGATTACCGCTTGAATTACCGCTCCAAGGCCTTATGGCTGCCCGCGATGTGCGCCCTCACTTTGAGTAATGTATTTCTGGCACTCATGGAGGTTTTCGGCCCCCTCCCGCACTTCTATTGGCTGAGCCGAGACATGAGTATGCGCCCCTACTTTACGTTTTTTGTTCCCTGGCTCATCTCGCAGCCCGTGGTTGGTGCGGTGGCGGCATATTGGTCGCGCCGTGTGGGCGGCGCCGTGCTGCACCAGCTTCTCGCCGCGCTGGCGCCGGCGATTGCGCTGTTGGGTCTGTTCGTCCTGATCATTCCGTTTTCAATTATTCTGGATAAGCACGTGGCGCACAACATTCGACTGACCGCTTTCTTGGTTTTGACCGCGACCTGGGTGCTGTTGCCCTCAGTCCCGCTCCTAATCGGCGCCGCACCATTCCTGCGGAAGCCCCAGCCACAGTCCTAAGGAGGCTGGCCGAAAGGAACATTGCCTTTAGCGCGGGTGTCCCCACCCGCGCCTAGCGCCCGCGCCACTGCAGGGGAGTCGCAAATGCCGGATACTCGCGGGCTTCTTAAAAAGTGTTTGGGGGAACTGGGGTTGGCGCCCCACCGGGAAGAAGAAATTCTCCGCGAACTTGCCGACCACCTCGAAGACCACGCCACCGCGCTCGAAGCGCGCGGGATTACGGACGAGCAAGCCTTCCAAGAAGCGCTTAGCGGCGTTGGGGATTGGCCCAAATTCCGCGAGGAGATTCACCGCGCGGAAACTGAGGAGGCAACGATGAACTATCAGGTGACCTACCGTACCAAAGTCTTATGGCTGCCCGCATTGGGTGCTCTCACCTTGAGAAGCGGCCTGCTGGCCCTTTTCCAATTCCTCGGCCTTGTGCCGCGCTTTTATTGGCTGAGCGGAATTGGTATTCCATTCTATCTTCCGTGGCTCATCGCGCTGCCCGCGATTGGCGCGGTCGCGGCCTTCTGGTCGCAGCGCGCCGGGGGGAAAGCTGTTCATCGGTTGCTTGCTGCTTTGGCTCCACCTATCGGTATGCTGGGGACTTTCTTGATCGGCCCGTTTATCGGTTTGCTCATCTATTTGCTCATTCCTTTGTTCTCGGACGGAGCTGGACACAGAAGAACCCGATTCCCACTCCACGCGCCTCCAATGATCGGGGTTTTCCTTATGCTGGCAAGCTGGGTACTGTTGCCGGCGGTCGGGCTCTTGCTCGGAGCTGTACCCTTCCTGCGAAGTCACGAGGCCCAATCTTAAGCGGCGGTGGCACAGGCACTCCTGCCTGTGCCAGATAGACAGCGCCCTTGACCCCGCACAGGCAGGAGTGCCTGTGCCACCAATCAGTAGGTCGCTCTTCCGCCGGAGATGTCGTAGCACTGGCCGGTGGTGAACGACGCCTCTCGGGAAACCAGGAAGTGGACCAGCGCGGCGATTTCTTCGATGGTCCCCGTGCGGCCCATGGGGATGCGGCTCACCATATACTGAACGGTTTCCTTGGCAATGCCGTCCAGGATTTTGGTTTTGATGACCGCGGGGGAAATGGCATTGACGGTGATATTGGCTTTGCCCGCCACTTCCTTGGCGAGCGCTTTGGTGAGGCCGATGACCGCGGCCTTGGTGCTGGAGTAGGGAATCAGCGTGGGGTTCCCTTCTTTGCCGGCAATGGAAGCGACGTTCAGAATTCGCCCGTAGCCCTGGGCCAGCATCCCGGGAATCACCGCGCGGCACATCAGGAACACTCCCTTGAGGTTGACGGCGTATACCTGGTCAAGATCGCTCTCCTCGAGCTCCCATAGGGGCAGCGTCCGCCCGGAAATCCCCGCGTTATTCACCAGGATTTGAATAGGGCCAAGCTGCCGCTGAACTTCTTCGATGGCCTGTTGGACGGAAGGAGCGGAACTGACATCGCAGAGCAGGCCTACGCCTTTTAAGCGACCCGCCACCTCTTCTGCGGCGGCGCGATTCGTGTCGAGGACCGCAACGCGCGCCCCCGCCTGACCCAGCCGGGCGGCGATGCCTTCGCCGATTCCCTGTCCTGCGCCGGTAACCACCGCAACTTGTCCCTGTAAGGAGAAAAAGTTTTCATTCGCCATAGATCAGAGCAACGCACTCCTTTTCGGATATGAAGCAGATGATAAGATACACGAGTCTTACAAATCACACAGGAGATTTACAATGAAACGCCTGGTGCTCGTTACCTCTGTCCTCATGGGCCTGATTCTTGTGGTCGCGTTGTCGCCGGTTTCCTCTCAGACGGCCAAGCCCCAGCCACTGACCTTGGCGCTCCAATGCCCGGGAGGAGATTGCCCGCTGCTAAAGGGTGCGCCCCAGACGGCGGGCATGCGCAGCGGGTATGTACGGCTGAAGCCAGGCGAGACCGTGGGCTGGCACACAACAGGGAAAAACGAGGAGACGTTGGTGATCCTAACCGGGCGCGGAGAAGCACGCCTGGAGGGCCAACCCGCGCGCGCCTTTTCAGCGCCAGCTCTGGTTTATATTCCCCCCGCCCTGAAGCACAATGTCGCCAACACCTGCAAGGGAATTTTGGAGTACGTCTACGTGGTCGCCCCCGCCCAGGCTGCCCACTAAGGCCCGTCCTCTGCCAGCGGGGATTCTGCGCCGAGTGGAGGCTCTAGCAAACTAGAAACGGAGGTGACATACTTCCCGTCGCGACCGCATGTTGTGGTTGACTCTACAGCCGAGGGATGTTATTAGGAGGCGTCGAAGGCACTGGGGGCGCGAAGTGTAAACGGAAGGCTGCCGATGGAGGCTGCTTCCAATTCCCGTTGAACGGAGCACACGATGGAAGTTTTTGACAAGGTCAGCCAGCACACACTCGACCGTCGAGACCGGCAGTTGTCCATTCTGGCATTGGTCATGGTCATTATCCTGGGAGGAGGGATGGCCCTGCTGATGTACCCCACGGTTTTCGGCAAAGCGGCGGTGATTCCGGTGGCGCCTTCGAAGACCCTCTTCTTCGGCTTTTGCGCGCTGTGCATCCTTATGGTGGTGTATCTGGTCAACCGGATGTCCGTGGTCCGGAACCTCCGAACGAGCCTCATCGAAGAACGCGAGCAATTGGCGCAGGTCCTGCAACAGTCCAGCGCTGAGTTGCTGGGAACCTTGATGGGATTCAGCCACTTTCAGGACCGGCTTTCGATGGACTTCCGCCGCGCTGCCCAGACGAACGAGCCGCTTTCCATCCTCCTGGTGCGCGTCAACCCTTCCAAGATATTCGCCCAAGGTCCGCAAGCGGAGGTAGCTTTGGGAGACGCCGCCAAAGTCCTCAGCCGCAAGCTGCGCATGGAAGATTCGCTTTTCCGGATCTCTTCGGAGGTTTTCGGAATTGTTCTGCCTGGCGCCACAGAGGCGTTCGCCCAGCAAGCTGCTAATCGTCTTTCGGAAGGATTGGCTGACGCCTCCGGCGCCAGCAACCGATATACCGTCGATATCCAAGTTGTCAATTACCCGGACCACGTCAAATCGGCTTCGGAAATGGATCGCCGCGCCGCCTCCATGATCAGCGCGGATTGAACAGCGCGAGAGCTGGTTGTTCCTGCCTGCCACAGCCACACTACGGCCCGTCGATTGGCGGTTTACTCACCCACCAAACCCTTAGCTCGCCACACGCGGTGGCAGAGCCACGGCTGGCTTCAGGCTTGGGAGGGGCGGGGGAGGTACGGATTCGTGCTCTCCCTCTCTCAGGATCTCGATCTTGCCCTTGAAATATGCGCCGTCTTCGATGGAGATTCCTGGCGCGATCAGGTCACCCACCACGTGACCCGATTTGTAAATTTCCACACGTTCCCGCACGGAAATATTCCCGTGTACGGAGCCGTGGATCACCACCCGGGCTGCCTGGATTTCCGCTTTCACCTTGCCCTCCGGTCCGATCGTCAGGCAATGGCCCTGCACGTTGACCGTGCCTTCAAACTGGCCAAAGATCGTCAGGTCCTCATTTCCCGAAACATCCCCTTTGACCGCCAGAGACCGGCCGAATTGGGTCCGACCCGGGTCGACCGGAGCGACCACAGAAGGCTTTGCTGGTTCCGCCATAAGCTTCTCCTCGATGGGTTTCTCAGGCGGAACCCAGACCGGCGCCGGCGTATGCCTGTCGGGGGTCACTGGCTTCTTTTCCCATAACATAACGTGTTCCGCCCCTCGCGCACGAACCCCAACCTATTCGGGATACTTCTGCCCCAGCGCTGATGCTCGGTACCGTTTGTTCCCGAACTCTTACTCTGCGGAGTGTGGCCTGCGCCTGAGACGGGATAGGCAGCACGTTGGTTGCCAGAGGCGCACGACCTTAACTGTCAAGGCGTCTATGAATTGGATCCCAGGGCTGGCGTGCACGGCAATCTGTGCCTGTAAAAGTTTCCTATCGCGAGCAGATTTTTCAGTGTGCGGGCCGCGTGGGTCTCAACACCCGCCAGGACATTTACGCGGCAGGTGTCCACCGGAACCTTGTCCAGTCCCAATCGATAGGTTTGCTTGACGTCAAATTTTTCTGCGTGCTATCATGCACGGCTCTTATCTATTTACCCTGAAGCTATCCTAGAAAGTTCTCCCGGAGATGGAATTTGGAAGAAGCCCAGCACACCCACCTTGGGAGGCGCAAAGAGGAAGTTTCGGTGGGAGGGAACCCAATGTACTTTTTCATTATGGCGAGTCTAAGTGTACTTACCTTCATTCTGTCTGCTATTACTCAAAAAGGCATGCGGAGGTTGTTTTCCGGCGCTTGGGCACGGCGCGGCTCAATGGTCAAGGTGTTCGCGGCGGGCGCTGCCTACCTGGCTCTGGCCAGCACCACCGCGTTTGCCGCCGGTGGCGATGAGGCCGCCGCAGGCGAAGCCAACCTCAAGGTCCCCGATCTTTCCCAGGTACAGTTTTTGGGCGTAGACGGGCACAAGCTGTTGATGATTGGCATTCTCTTTTGCATCTTCGGGCTGCTATTTGGAATGGTCATCTACAGCAACTTGAAGAACTTGCCGGTTCATCGCGCTATGGGAGAGATCTCCCAGTTGATTTGGGAGACCTGCAAAACCTACCTGTTTACGCAAGGGGAATTCCTGCTGATCCTCTGGGTATTCATTGCCATCATCATCCTGGTCTATTTTGGGGTGCTTCTGAAATATCCAGCCCTCCGCGTCATGATCATCCTCTTCTTTAGTCTGGTAGGAATGGCCGGCAGTTACGGAGTAGCGTGGTTCGGCATTCGCGTCAATACGTTTGCCAACTCACGCACGGCGTTCGCCAGCCTGCGCGGCAGGCCCTTCCCCATTTTCCAGATTCCCCTGCGCTCCGGCATGAGCATCGGCATGATGTTGATCAGCGTCGAGCTCCTGATGATGCTCATCATCCTTCTCTTCATTCCGGGCGATTATGCCGGGCCCTGCTTCATCGGGTTCGCCATCGGGGAATCCCTGGGTGCGGCCGTGTTACGCATCGCGGGCGGCATCTTTACTAAGATCGCCGATATCGGCTCCGACCTCATGAAGATCATCTTCAAGATCAAGGAAGACGATGCGCGCAACCCTGGCGTGATTGCGGACTGCACGGGCGACAACGCGGGCGATTCCGTAGGACCCACTGCCGATGGTTTTGAGACCTACGGCGTAACCGGCGTGGCGCTCATCACCTTCATCCTGCTGGCGGTTAAAGACCCGACCGTCCAAGTGCAACTGCTGGTTTGGATCTTCGTGATGCGCGTCATCATGCTGGTGGCCAGCGCCGTGGCTTATTTCCTCAACGGCGCCATTGCCAAAGCCCTCTATGGAAACGCCGACAGGTTTAACTTCGAGATCCCGCTCACTTCGCTGGTCTGGATCACCTCCTTCGTTTCCATTGCCTTCACCTACGTGACCTCGAAGCTGATTGTTCCCAGCCTGGGTGGCGACACCTCGCAGTGGTGGAAGCTCGCGACCATCATTTCCTGCGGAACGCTCGCGGGAGCGCTCATCCCCGAACTCGTCAAGGTCTTCACTTCCACGGAATCGCGGCATGTCCGCGAGGTGGTAACCTCCGCCTCCGAAGGTGGGGCCTCCCTGGGTATTCTTTCCGGCTTCGTGGCCGGAAATTATGCCGCCTATTACCTGGGCCTAGCCATGGTGTTCTTGATGTCCCTAGGTTTCCTGGTCAGCACTCTGGGGCTCAGCAGCCTGATGCTGGCACCGGCGGTCTTTGCCTTCGGCCTGGTGGCTTTCGGCTTCCTGGGGATGGGACCGGTAACCATTGCCGTGGATTCTTACGGCCCGGTAACCGACAACGCCCAGTCGGTCTATGAACTTTCCCTGATTGAGCAAGTGCCCAACATCAAGGAAGAAATCAAAAAATACTTCGGCTTTGAGCCGAACTTCGATCGTGCCAAGGACATGCTGGAAGAAGGCGACGGCGCGGGCAACACCTTCAAGGCTACGGCCAAGCCGGTGCTGGTCGGCACCGCCGTGGTCGGCGCCACCACCATGATCTT
>JBEKNU010000105.1:0-23529 GCA_049522495.1 Terriglobia bacterium | reverse complement strand
CGGCGGTATTTGGCAGCAGCCTACATGCGGTTGTGGCCGACGCCCAGGCAGCGATGCCCGGAATCAGCGCCGCCCTTGGGGCTCGCGGGATAAAAGTGGGAAGGCTGGAACAGATTCCGCCCAGTCTCGAGGACGTCTTCGTCAATCTGACCGCCTCCCGTGAATCCCAGCCGGGGAGAGCCGCATGAGCCTGCGCCGCATCCTCGCCATGATGCGCAAGGAAGTCATCCAGATCTGGCGCGATCCGCGCAGCCTTCTGGTCATCTTCGCCATGCCGCTCGTACAGTTGGTCATTTACGGCTACGGGGTGAATCTGGACATCCAGCACATCCCCCTCTGCGTGTACGACCGTGACGCGACCCAAACCAGCCAGGACCTGCTGAAGCACTTCCAGGCCACTGACTATTTCACGATCGTCCATGTCGCGGAAAATTATCCCGACGTCATCCAGCAGATTGACGGGGGGGCCTGCACTGTGGCCATCGTGGTGCCGCCACAATTTTCCGAAAATCTCCACTCACGCGGGCAGGCCCCGGTGCAAGCGCTGCTCGACGCCAGCGACAGCAACACCGCCAGCATCGGCATGGGATACGCGCTGAGCATAATCCAAGCCTACTCCCAGGATATACAGATCGAATGGCAGCAGCGCAACGGCATGCCAACGGTACCCCCAAACGTCACCTTCCAGCCGCGGACGTGGTTCAATGAAGACCTGGAAAGCATGGCCAATATTGTGCCCGGCGTGGTGGCGATGGTAATGGCTGTGGTGGGCGCATTCCTGACCTCGCTCACGATTGCGCGCGAGTGGGAGCGCGGGACCATGGAACAGCTCATCGCCACACCCGTGCGCAAGCTGGAGATTCAGATGGGGAAGTTGATCCCCTATTTTGTCATCGGGATGATGGATACGGCGCTCTGCGCCGCGGCGGCGGTCTGGTGGTTTGGGGTTCCCTTTCGGGGAAGCTGGCCGGTGCTGTTTGCCTGCTCGGCGCTGTTCCTGATTGTGGTGTTATCGCTGGGGTATTTTTTCTCGGTCACCGCCAAGTCACAACTCGGGGCCAGCCAGTTGGCTCTGCTGGTAACGCTGCTACCCACATTTCTTCTTTCCGGCTTTATTTTCCCCATCGATCAAATGCCCGTCCTCGTGCAGTGGATCACGCGCATCTTGCCCGCGCGTTATTACGTTTCCCTTCTGCGCAGCATTTTTCTCAAGGGCACGCCGATGCGGCTTTTGGCAGGGAACATCCTCGGATTAGGGATTATTGCCGGGGTGCTGATCATAAGGGCTACACGCGCGTTTCAAAAGAGGCTGGAATGAAATTTGTGTACTCGCTCCGACGCATCGGCCACATGGTGAAGAAGGAGTTTATTCAGACGCTGCGGGACACCCACATGCGCTGGCTGCTCTTTGGCCCGCCGCTCATTCAAATGCTCGTGTTTGGTTACGCGGCGACGCTGGATGTAAGAAACGTGGAACTGGCCGTGCTCGATTTGGACAATACGCTGGAAAGTCGAGAGTTGGTGGCACACTTTTCCGCCAGCCGTTATTTTCACCTGAACCCCTACGCCGCCCAGCGCGCGGACCTCCGCGAAGGGCTTGATCGTGGCGATATTCTGGCGGCGATGGAAATCGATTCCGGCTTTGCCCAACGCTTGCGCAACGGCCAAGGGGCGACAGTCCAGGTGCTGGTGGATTGTTCCAACTCCAACACCGCTTTGGTGGCTCTGGGCTATCTCAACCAGATTGGCGCCGCGTTCAGCCGTGACTACCAACTCGACCGGATGCTGAGGACGGCCCCGCAACGAATGTCAACTCTGCCGCAAGTGGACCTGGAGGTTCGGCCGTGGTTTAACGAGGGGCTGGAGAGCCAGTGGTATTTCGTTCCTGGAGTCATCGGCAACGTCATGTTGATCCTGGTCATGATGCTCACCGCCTTTGCGGTGGTGCGTGAGCGGGAGATCGGTACGCTCGAGCAGATCATGGTCACGCCCATTCGCCGCTGGGAATTTATCCTGGGTAAGACCATTCCCTTCTTCCTGGTCGGCTGCGTCGACGCCACGCTCATTGCCCTGGTCGGAACATTTTGGTTCGGGGTGCCCTTCCGCGGAAACCTGGGGGTGCTGGCGGCCGGGTTAGTGGCCTTTATCCTCGCGGGGTTAGGTTTGGGGCTATTTCTCTCCACGGTCTCCGCGAACCAGCAGCAAGCGATGATCCTATCCTTCTTCTTCACCATGCCGATGATCACGCTCTCAGGCTTTGGCACTCCCATCGCCAGCATGCCTCCCCTGCTTCAAAAAATGAGTTACCTCAACCCGTTGCGCCACGTCATGGTGCTTCTGCGCAGCGTTTACTTGAAGGGGGTTGGTTTCGACGTGCTTTGGCCGGAGATCGCGGCCCTTGCGAGTATTGCGGTTTTCCTGCTGACGATCAGCGTCCTGCGCTTTCATAAATCGCTAGAGTAAAGATGAACGAGCGAAGGAGCGGCCTGTGGCGCGGCGGGAGTTGAGCAAACAGCGCGGCGGGATAAGCAACCCAGCGCCGGGTGGAGAAATCAAACCTGAAAAGCTCCTCGGCTTGTGGCGAGGATTTTAAGACGTTGATGACGGATTTTTCGGTGGCTTCAGGAGGGCGCGGCATGGCGATCCCAAGCGGCTCGACAAGGTGGGCGAGGAAAACCCGCGCGAAGCGGTTCCCTGTGCCGGGGACCGTTGCACTTCTTACCATGATTTTGCTCTTACCGCGTGCCGGCGCTTCTGCCAAAGCACCCAAAGCCCTGACGGGCGCGCCCACCCTTCCCGCAGGAACGATTTTGTATCTGCATCTCCAAACTGCCGTCAGCACCAAGACTTCCCAGCAAGGGCAAGCAGTCACCGCGAATCTGGCCCGGGAAGCGGAGGTCAAAGGTGGCATTGCCATCCCTTTCGGTTCGATCCTGACGGGCACTATCGAGAAATGTGATCAGCCCACCGCCTCGGATCAGCGGGCGGCCCTTCTCCTGAGATTCCATCAGCTTGCCATCCCTGGCGAGGGGAATTTCACCGTGGAAGGAAACTTGAGCGGGGTCAGCAACGCGCGGGAAACTCTGCTGGCGGATGGAACAATCGTGGGAGTGCTCGAATCAGAAGCGCCGGCCTCGCTGCTGGGCGGAGTATTGCAAAAGCTGGGCCAAATGGATTCCTCCGTCAACGACCAAATCCAGAAGCAAAAGATCGGCCAGGTGAATACCGCAATTGAATTGCCGGCCGGTGCCGACATGCAGTTCACGCTTACAAAGCCGCTCGTCGTAAAACGCTTCGTCGCCTCCGCCGGTCCCCCTCAAGTTCCGGGAGACCTGCGTGATTCCGTGGCAGGCGTTTTGTCAAACGCGCCCCAACGCGCGATGAGCAGAACTAACAAGCCGGGAGACCCCATCAACTTGGTTTTTGTCGGGACCGCACAGGAGGTTGAGCAAGCATTTCGCCAAGCGGGGTGGAGCGAGCCTAAGAAAAAGAACCAGCAATCGATTTGGAAGACCGCCCAAGCGGTTATTAATGACGATGGTTACAGCGCCGCTCCCGTTTCCGACCTCTACGTATTCGGCCGAAAGGAAGATTTGGCTTTTGAGAAGACGCTGAACACCTTCAACAAGCGGCACCATCTGCGATTGTGGCAGACATCTGCGAACGCGCCTGATGGCCGCCCCATCTGGCTGGCCGCCGCCACGCACGATGTGGGCATTGATGTTCACCCCGGGGTGATTTCGCACGCCACCGATCCCAATCTCGATGACGAGCGCGCGCAAGTGGGGTCTGACCTTTACCTGGGCGGCGCTGTCCAGGCCACAGAATTCATCGCCCCTCCCAACCCGCTCAGTAGCGGGATGACGGCTACTGGCGGAGCATGGCACACGGACGGCAAACTATTCGTCATCGATCTGAAAGCTGGAGCGCGCTCGGGCATGTAGGCGCGATTTGACCGTCCGGCGCGGGCAGCGAATCGGCGCTGCTGGGTGGCTAAGTTTGTGGCTCATCACCCCGGGGTGGGTGCCCCTTGAACGGCCGATAGACATGAAGCGCCGCGCGCTTCGGTTCCGGCACGAACTTGTCCCACGACGTTACAGGATTGATCTCGCCCACTGACGATGCGGCTCCGAAGCGGATGGTCGCAATCTGCTGAGGGCGGACCGGAAACCGATAACGCGGGCCGCTACCTTCGAGGGCTTGCGGATATTTGCCCCGCAGGTTGGTCAGCGCGGCGCCTTGGTGGGGAAGGTTCAGGATCACTTCGGCCATGCCCGCCACACCCCGGCACTCGACTAGGCGCATCTCGATCTCATTCCCTTCCCGGCGAATCACCTCAATGATCACGTTGTCTGAAGTTTGGACGAACGACTGAACAGCCGCCGCCTTCCTTCCCACCGCCAGCAAAGGAGGGCAATTGTATTCCCACGCCATTTGTGGAATCCGGCTTTCGGCCCACTCTGCCTCATGTGCATACAGCGCGTATCCCGAAAGATGTTTGCCTTTGCCGCTCAGCCAGGCATTTGGATACCCGTAATACTTATCCACAGCATTCAGCAGGTAAATAATAGGAGTCTTTTCATTAAGCTCACGCCCGGTAAGGCCGCGGTCAAAGATCGCCACACCTCCTCCGCCTGCCAAACTGTAATCGATCCAGCGGATCGTCGGTACAATTCCCTTCGCCCAGCCCACCAGGTCAAGATTGGGCTTGGACCAGGCTCCATGTGAAAAACCGCCGGGAATGCCGCGACGAACTTCGGTAATCTCTTCCCCCAGTGGGAACTCCGCCACGACGACAGTGATATCCGGAATATCCTGCACCTCGGTTTCAAAGTCGATTCGCGGGTAGTTTTCATAGAAACGCATCACCCGGCGGGAGAGGGCGCCACCGTAAAAGTTGGCGGTAACCTCGACGATGGTCGCCAGTGGGCCCTCGTATACGGCAATCGTAGGAGGAAAATCGCTGGATGAGGCCAATCGTGTGCGGTCCGGTCGCCAACTCATGAAATCGCCGTACTCGCCCTTCTGCGGCTTGGGTTTCTCCGCCACAATGACGTTTGCAGGTCCGCCCAAAACTTCTCGCCCTGAAGGTTTGAGTTTCAAGCTCACGAGCGCACCGGTTTTCCAGTCGACACGTGCGGAGTAGTGGCGGGATTCGATGGTCTGCGGGGCTGCAATTTTCCTGGAGCGCGCCGGGGCTTTGGATTGCGGCGTCAATCCCTCAATCCCCACGGAAGGCAGGGAGACGCTGTACACAGTCCTGCCATCAGGAGTGGTTTGGCACAAGCCCCCTCGAGGTGTCGCTGCGGTTGGCAGTTCCAGGAACACGGGATCATGACGTTCCCAATTAAGGGGATTGAACAGGACAGTCTCATGGCCGGCGGGACTGATCGCGTTCAATGCCGCGGCGAGAACGCGCTGGTTCTTTTCCTCGACATATTGCAAGCGGTCGCGGACATCCCACGAAATCTCGTCCTCAAATACCATTCCGCCTGCCGAGCCCCACAGCGTATTGCGATCCATACTCAGCAACATCAGGATCCAGGATTCGTAGAGGTCCTGGGCTGGATAGGCAAAGCCGTTTTGGAGACTAGCGATGGTGGAAAGTGTTTCCGCCGCCTGTAGCGCATGTTCATTCTTGCGAAACCAGGTCTTGATTTTCGGGCATTCGATCCAGAATGAATCAAAAGTGTAACCCGTTCCACCTTTCGTCGTCTGGAGTTCAATCTTGCCGGATTTGATTCCCGGCATAACCGCGTCCACGTATTCGCTCAACGTGGCGATGCGAATCTTGATTCCAGGATTAGCGGCATTCCACGGCCCGTAGAACTCTTTCGGATATTCCTTTCTGAGAGGGGCCAGGCTGTAGTCCCCATCCCCCCCTAAAATCAGCCCTGGAGCGCCGCTGGGTGGCTTCTTCGCCCACCGGTCTGCCTCTTCACCCAGTTTCTTTAGCTCCTCCACCGTCATGGGGTCCCGCGTTTTGAAGAATTCACCGAAGGCAGCGTAACCATCCGGCGCAAGGGCGAGGATGCGTGAGCCGTCGGGCGACTCCACCCAATGCATCTTGTCTTGGGTTTTGTTTTTGCGCTCATAAACCATGGCGTCCAAGCCCAAACCCGCAGTGATTTGGCCCATCTGATCGTGGAACCCACAGGTGTCGATGATCCACATGAAACGCGGATGAACTCCCATCACCTGCTCCTGCCAGCGCGATCCTTCCACACCTTGCTTGATCAGCGCCTCGCCACCGGCCAGGTTGACCGTCATCTCGAGGAAGTTCGCATTGACCAGCTCCACTCGGCCTTCCTTTGCCCGCTGTTTGATCTCTTCGACCCTTTCCGGGTGAAAGTTCATAATTGCAATCATATTATTGACTTCGGAAAGCACGAATTTATAACTGGGATCGTCGCGCACGCGGTCGAGGTGATCGAGATAGCTGTTCGAGCAATAGAGGCGTTCGGTGTAGAAATTCGCCAGCCACCCGCAGCTGGCAGGGTGAAAGTTGGGCACCAGGAAGACTTCCGCCACCGCATCTGCAGACAGCTCCGCCCCCCTGCCGGAGGTCAACCCCACGGCAGTTGCGGCGATCCCTCCCAGAAATTGGCGTCGATTGAGTGGGATCCCGTGCGAATCTTGTTTCATCTTTCTTCTCCGATCTTGGTAAGAGGTATGAGGGTGTAGCGCGGACTCGGTCTACAGGTCCGCCGGTTTTCCTTGCCTGTGTGGGACAAGCCGCGGACCCACAGAACAGGTCCGCGCTACCCTTTCTCGGACCGATCGCTAGTGCGATCCGCCGGTCTTTTGCGCGGCGATCCACTGGTCCATGTTTGCTTCCAGCACATCCAAGGGCAACGGGCCATCGCCGAGCAGCGCATCGTGGAATGCTCGCAAGTCGAAGCGCTCGCCGAGTTGTTGCCGGGCGCGCTCACGCAACTCGATGATTTTCATCTGCCCGAGCTTATAGCCCAAGGCCTGTCCCGGCCAGGCGATGTAGCGGTCCACTTCGGTTTCGATATTCGGCTCGTCCATGGCGGTATGTTGGCGGAAGAAGTCCACCATCTGCTGGCGCGACCAATGTTTGGCGTGCACACCCGTATCCACCACCAGGCGGACGGAGCGCCACATTTCATTTTCCAATCGCCCGTACTCGCTATAGGGGTCCTGGTAAAAGCCCACCTCCTTCCCCAGCCGCTCCGCATAAAACGCCCACCCCTCGGAGTAAGCGGTATACGAGGAGAAACGGCGGAAGTTGGGCAGGTCCGTCTGCTCCTGGGCGATGGAGAATTGCAGATGGTGGCCGGGGATGCCCTCATGGTATGCGATGGCTTCCACATTGAGCAGCAAGCGATGGCGCGGATCGTATTCGTTCACGTTGATACGTCCGGGACGCGAGCCATCACCGGCGCCAATCGAATAATCGGCGGGTACCGCATTCGCCGCGCGGAAGGCCTCCATGGGGATCACTTCCAGTTTGTTCTTGGGCAAACGGCCGAAGAGTTGCGGAAGCTTGGCGTACATCTGGTCGGCGTAATGCTTGTACAAACCCAAAAGCTGCTCACCCGAGCTCCCGTAGAATTGCGCCCCTTTTCGAATGTGCTCATTGAAGCTGGGCAAATCGTTATATCCCTGCTGGCGAGCGAGCTTCAGCATTTCCGCTTCAATCTCCGCCACCTGCTTGAGCCCCAGTTGGTGGATGGCCTCCGGGCTCATGTCCGTCGTCGTCATTTGTTTTACGTCGAGGCGATAGCGGGCCTCTCCGTCAGGTAGCGCCCAGACGCCATATTCTGTGCGGCCCTGCGGTGCGTACTCAGTGCGCAAGAATTCCGCCAGCCGCGCATAGGCCGGCGATATCTCCTGTGTGACCGCGGCGAAGATCGCCTCGCGCAAAGGTTTTCGCTCCGCTTCGGAAATGCCGGCGGGAAATTTCCGCGTGGGCTGGGTGAATGGGCTGTCCTGCGCAGACTTCCCCGCGATGTCCTGCGCCTGGAGGACAGTCTTTTCCAGCAGGTAACGGGGCGGAACCAGATGCTCGTCCAGGCCGGTTCGCATGTTCGCGGTGGCCTGCTGAAGAACGCGGGGGATTTGATGCAAGCGGGCAATGTAATCCTGATAGTCTTTCACGGAGCGGAAAGTTGTGTCAGAGGGCAAACTCGCCAGTCCCAGGTGGATTCCATACATCTGGTTAACCGGCATTTCCCAGCCCTTGAACCGCGCCGCTTCGATTTGCTCGCGCAAATCCCGGATCATCAGGGCCTTGCTCAGGCGCTCCTGCTCCGGAAAGCCGGTAGGGTCAATCGACTCGAAAGTCTGGAGCGCCTGCCGCGCGTGTTCCACTTCCCCGGCGAAAAATTCCGGCGAGTGCTCGCTGAGGCGGTCGTTATAGCGATTGTCGCCGACCGCCGTGGCAAACTCGGGGTGAGCGCGCAATTGGTATTCCCACTCCTCCTGGAGCGCGGCCTTTAGCCGGTCCCGGCGCGCCTCCGTGGAGTTTTCATTCGGCGCTTGCGCCACTACAGCCATCGCGCACGAAACTGCAATCAGCACAGAAAGGAGCCAATTCATGCCGCCAGTCCTCCTGTTAAGGTACGTTGAATCGGCGGTCTCCGACCGCCGAACCGTCGATCGGAGATCAACGCCACATTTCCCCGCAGTCTCACACCGCCTTGGACGCCGTTTTCCAATACACCGCGTAGCGCTCGCCGAACAGTTTATAGAGCGGGATCAAGGTAATTGGCCTTTCCTGCCCCACGGTTTGGAAAGTCAATGGTTGGGTCAAGGCGGGTTTCAGCCAGCCCACCGGATCCTTAGAGCTGGTTTTGATGACGGGAGCAAATATCTGCTCACCGGGAGGTGTGGGTGAATACTCCGTGTAGAACATCTCTTTCATAAGGCCCTCCGTGCCCAGCCGCCCCGCCAGAACCAGGGGACCATACATCGCGGCCTGCTGAGTCTCGTCGCCCGCCAGAGTTTCCATGCGGAGGCTCATGGGCAGGCGGACCTCCACGCGGTCGCCTTCCTTCCAAGTCCGATTTAGCGTCAAATAGCTGCCGGGGCTTGCGAACGCGGGCAGCGCCGTTCCATTCAGCTTAATGGTGCCGCCGCTCGCGGCCCACCACGGAATTCTGATATTGAGAGCCATGTCAATGGGCCGCTCGGAGTGAATCAACAGCGCCGTGCCTTCTTCCTCAGGAAAGTTGGTTTGTTGTTCCAGCCGCAAGCCCTTTTCGGGCCAGGCCACCTCGGAAGCGATGAAGAGATTGACGAAGATACCCTGATCGCCGCGAAAGTAAATGGTATCAGCGGTTTTGGCGAACTCCTCGACTCCCGTGCCCGTGCAACACCAGAATGAGTCATAGGTCGAATTGAAGTATTTCCAATATCCTGAACCGAGCGGCAGGAAGTAACTCATGCCGCCATCCGCGAGATTTTGCGTGCCCAACCGGCTGTTGAATAGCGTGCGTTCGTAGTAGTCCAACACGCGCGGGTCAGCCGTCCACCCGTAAATGTGGCGCGCCAGCTTGAGCATGTTGTACCCGCAGCAACACTCCTCGGTGGTTTTTCCCAATTCCGTCGAGAGGTTTCCGGGAGGTGTTCGCCAGTATTCGCCGTTGCTGGTGCCGCCGGTGCAGTAGATTCGGTCGGTGGTGACGGTGCGCAGGAAAAAGGCGGCGATCTCGCGGTAGCGTTCTTGGCCGGTCAGCTCAAAGCGGCGGGCAGCGCTGATAACCTGGGGGATATGGGTATTGGCGTGAATTCCCTTCAGCTCGTCGCGATGCGCGGCCAGGGGATCAAAAAACATGCTTTTTTCAAATCGCCCCGCCAGGTCCAGGTAATCGTACTTTCCAGTCAGGGCATAGAGGTTGCAGAGCGCTTCATTCATGCCGCCAAACTCGGTTTGCAGGATGCGCTGCATGTGCTCGTCGCTGATGCTCTCCTGCCAACGGTCGACCCATCCCGCCATCCCTTCGGCCACGGTGAGCGCCTGCTCGTTCCCGCAGTAGACGTACATATCCATAAGGCCTGCCATAATTTTGTGATAAGTGTAAAAAGGAGCCCAGACCGGGCGCTCCTCGCGTAGGCGATCGAAAAACTCCTCCGGGAACGCGCTGAGATAGCCGTTCTGCTGCGCCTTCTGGCAAGCGGCCAGTTGGGTCACAATCTCGTCGGCCTTGTCTTTCAAATCACCATCACCCGCACTGGCATACATCAAGGCGCAGGCCGACAAGTAGTGGCCTCCGGCAAAATGACCCCGCAGTTCGCAGTCGGGCTTCTCCCACCCTCCCAGGGGCTGCGCCGAGGAAGGAAGTCCGGCGTTCAAGCGAAAAGTATGGAGCAGGCGTTCGGAAGGAAGCAGGTGCAGGTAGCGCCGGTCCGCCTCCAGCGCATCCAAAAACGCCCCCTTGCGCAAGCGGACTTGCTTCAAGAGAAATGGTTCGACCTTCCAGGGAATTTTCTCCCGGCTGCTCAGCCTCTGGTCCTTCTCGGCCTCGCCTGCCGCGGCGTTAGGTACGGGATTCGCTAAGGCGGCTTTCGGCAAAAGGGCCGCCCCCGCTGCTGCCGCGGCGGTTGAAACAAATTGCCTTCTCGTAGGTCGATGCAGACTGGTCATGCTTCCCTCCCTCCGTGCAGGGCGATAATACCACTGGGTTGGAAAAGGAAAAGGACTTGTTCAAGTCTAAAGAAGGCGGGTGGGGCGGCGCCAGCCAGACAATGCTCCAAGGGCTCAATTCCAGCCCCCAGCCCGTTCAGCCTATTTAGTAATGCCGACTTGGCTGAGCAGCCAGGCATATTCGAAGGCGTGGTCTTTCAGTTGGTCGTAACGCCCCGAGGCACCGCCGTGGCCGGCGGGGTTCATTTTCATCTTAAGCAGGATCGGGTTATTGTCAGTCTTGAGAGTGCGCGCCTTGGCGACGAACTTCGCCGACTCCCAGTACGCGACCTGGCTATCATGCAGGCTTTCCGTGAGCAGCATCGGAGGATACGCCGCTTTGTGCAGGTTGTCGTAAGGACTATACGAAAGGATATATTCGTAAGCGGCCGGGTCGTTCGGGTTGCCCCACTCCGGGTAGTCGGTGGTGGTCAGCGGCAGCGACGGGTCCATCATGTCATTCATGACATCGAGGAAAGGCACGGCCAGATGTACTGCTCGGAACAAATCCGGACGCATGTTGACCACCGTGCCCATCAGCAGTCCACCGGCGCTGCCCCCTTCGATGAGCAGACGATCCCGGGAAGTCCACTTCTCCTGGATGAGGTATTCAGCGCAGTCAATGAAATCGTTAAACGTATTCTTTTTGTTCATCAGCTTGCCGTCGTCGTGCCACTGCTCACCCATGTCGTTGCCGCCGCGGATGTGAGCGATCACGTAAGCCAGGCCGCGGTCGAGCAAGACCAGCCGTGAACTCGAAAACGAAGCAGACATGCCGAGACCATAAGAGCCATAGGCGTAAAGAAAGAGCGGCCCTTTGCCGTCGCGCTTGAAACCTTTTTTGTAGACGATCGAGAGCGGCACCTTACCGCCGTCCCGCGCGGTTACCCACCGGCGTTCCGAGACATACTGTGAGGGAACATAGCCACCCGGCACTTCCTGCTGCTTCAGAAGTGTCGACTTGCCGGTCCGAGTATCGTAGTCAATGACGCTCGAAGGGGTTATCAGGCTTTGGTAGGTATAGCGATACGTCTGGGAGGAATAGTCGGGCGTGTCACCTGGAGACGCCGCATACACCGGTTCAGGAAAGGAGATTGCGCTCCACTTCCCCGTCTTAAAGTCGAGGATGCGCATGCGATTGAGCGCTTGCGACTTCTCGACCGAGACGGCAAAATCCTGGAACAGGTCGAGGTGGTCGATCAGAACGTCCTTGTCGTGGGGAATGAAGATTTTCCAGTTGCTCGGACTGGGATCATTTTCAGGCGCGGTGAAAACCTGATAATTCTTCGCACCTTTGTCGCTGCGAATGTAGAAAAGATTCTCGCGATGATCGAGGAAATAGCGGTGCTGCTTTTCCCGCGGGAGGAAAACGGTGAAATCAGAGTTCGGCTGATCGGCCCGAAGGTAGCGGAACTCGGTGGTATCGGTGCTTCCGCTGGCAAGCAACAGATATTTCTTGTCGCGGGTCTTGTGCACGCCGATACTGAAGACCTCGTCCTTTTCTTCGTAAAGCGGTTCGAATTCCTTTTGGCCGAGTGTATGGCGCCACGCGCGGTTGGCGCGTTTGGTTACCGCGTCCTCGGTGGTCAGGAACAGGGTGCGATTGTCGGCGGCCCAGGCAACGCTGTCAACGCGCTCCATCGTATCCGGGAGCGTAGCGCCCGACCGCAGGTCTTTGACTTGCAGACTATATTGGCGGTAACCCACGTAGTCGATCGTATAGGCAAGCAGATTCTGATCGTCGCTCACCACAAACGCTCCGAGCCCGACGAACTTCCTCCCCTTCCCTAGCTCGTTAAGATCAAGCAGCACTTCTTCCTGCGCATCCAGGCTGCCTTTCTTGCGGCAATGGATGGGATACTGTTTGCCTTCCTCGGTGCGCGTGTAATAGTAGTAGCCGTCCTGCCGGACGGGGACGCTCAAATCGGTTTGCTTGATGTGGTTCAACATCTCGGCATAGAGCGCGTCCTGGAACGGTTTCAGGTCTTTAGTCATTGCCTCGGTATAGGCGTTCTCCGCCTCGAGGTACTTGATGACTTCGGGATTCGACTTCTCACGAAGCCAGAAATAGTTGTCCACCACCGTGGCCCCGTGGCGCGTTTCGCGATGCTCAATTACCGGCGCAACGGGGGGCTGCGGCGTCTGGCCAAACAACCCAATCCCTGAAAAAAATCCCAGCAACATGAGTGATCTGAACGAGCGGCGAATCATCGACATCCTTCCTCTCCCCTTTGAGCGCAATCCTGCACGCCATTAGGGCGGTTAGTTGCAGCCTTCGAACGGAGCCGCTTTCCTCCTCATAGAACCGCCGTGCGGGCCACGGTCGGCGCAGTTGTGACGGGGGGATATTCTCATGCCCGATACCCCAGTGGCAAGCGCAGTTCGTCAATTGGGATGGGGCACGCCGCTGAAAATAAGTCTTTCGGTTATCGGTTATCAGTTTTCAGTTGTCCGCCCCGCCGTGCGCCCTCTGGCCGCAACCAAACCACGCCGTGGGAGTGTTGCCAGCGGACCGGCTTGCGCAGAGCGCAGCTCTGCGTTTTAGCGCGGGGGGATGGGCGCCAATCGCAGAGTTGCGCTCTGCGCAATCCAGCACATTGCCATGAGCCTGCGGCTCGCCACTTTACATGAAAATGTGTGAAGCCCCTTGGATTGAGGCCGCTCGACGCCAGCTTGAGATAACGCCGAGGACGATGACCAAGGCGGCGTCGAGCCGCCGCACTCCAAGGTGCCTTTGGCACATGCATTCCACGAAACGGACCGCAAATCGGACCTCCTGAACCAGGAGGGGAATTAGCGAAGGCAGGAATTCCACGGTACGCTTGTCCTGCCTGTTAAGAGTGGCCAGGACAAGTTGTCGCTCGTCCGCCAAATTGCTTACCCGTAGGTCAATTATCGCCTCTGATAATGGAATGCATCGTGCTGGGGTATGAGATGGAGGGCTGTTTCGCGCGAAATCGCGCCGTGCGGCTAGGTGTCTGGTGTCAGGTGCTAGCGGCTAGGGACTGGGGGCTATGGACTTGCTGTCAATCACCCACTGTAAGCAGGGCAGCTTCGGATTTTCACCAAGTGTTGTGGCTCGCGAGCACGCTAATCAAGGTCCGGAACGGGGCGCAAGCCCTTAGAGATGTTAGAAATGAAGGAACCACCGGGGATGTATATGAAAACAAAGGCGAAGTGACAAAATGTCCTGATAAAAACACGGCTCTTTACACGAAAATGCACCAATTCGCGATGATCAACAAAAATCGCTCGGACTTCTTGGCCGAAAATACAAAAATTACGCGATAGATCGTAGCGAAGGAGGGAGGGCCTCTAGACCTTACCCTGCACGGCTGTGACGGGCCGAGAAAAGCATGAGGTGGCACCGGCAGCCTGCCCCGATTCATCGGGATCCCGCCTGTAACCGTCATGGCGAGGAGTTTCACTCTGTAAACCCAGCTTAAGGTACAATGCACTAAGGGGCTTGGCTCGGGCAACCGCAGCCACACAGCATAATAAGGAAGTGGGAAACATGACCAAGACAGGAGCGGCAATCCTTTGGGAATGCCTGGAGCGGGAAGGCGTGACGCACGTCTTTGGCTATCCGGGCGGGGCGATTCTTCCTGCCTATGACGCGCTAACGCGCAGCAAGATCCACCACATCCTGGTGCGGCACGAGCAAGGCGCCACCCACATGGCGGACGGCTACGCGCGCGCCAGCGGGCGGGTGGGGGTGGCGGTGGCGACCTCCGGCCCCGGCGCTACGAACATGGTTACAGGCATCGCCACGGCCATGATGGACTCTTCCCCGGTAGTCTGCATTACCGGCCAGGTGGGCAGCAAGCTGATCGGCTCCGATGCCTTTCAGGAAACGGACATCACGGGTGTGACTCTCCCCATCACCAAGCACAACTACCTGGTGACCCATGCGAGTGAACTGGCGCGCACGCTGCGGGAAGCCTTTTATGTGGCCGCTTCTGGACGTCCCGGTCCGGTGCTGGTGGACATCACCAAGGACGCGCAACAGTCCTCGTGTGAATTCGATTGGGAAGCGGCGAAACCGCAATTGCCGGGCTACCGTCCCGATCTGTCGCCCACTTCGGAGGATTATTCCAAGGCTCTCAAACTGATTCAGGAAGCGAAGCGGCCCGTAATCTTCGCCGGGCACGGGGTGCTGCTCTCCGGCGCCATGGCCGAGGTTCGCGAGCTGGCCGAGCGCACGGGGATTCCCGTCACGCTGACGCTGCTCGGCCTCGGCGCGTTCCCGGCATCCCACCCGCTGAATCTCGGGATGATGGGGATGCACGGCGAGGCTTGGGTGAACCACACCATCCAGGATGCCGACTTGCTGATCGCCCTGGGCATGCGCTTTGACGACCGCGTTACCGGCAACCTGAAGACCTACGCGCCCAAGGCGCGCAAAATCCAAGTGGAGATCGATCCCTCGGAAATCAACAAGAACGTAAAAGTCGATGTGGCCCTCATCGGCGATGTGCGGGAAGTCTTGCGCGAACTGCTGCCCCGTCTCCAGCCCATCGACTGTAGTGAGTGGCGGAGTTACATCGATGGCCTGAAAGGCGATGCCGCGGTGCGGGACATCCAGAACCTGCCCGACAGCGGACACCTCTACGCTGCGCACGTGATCAACGACTTGTGGCAGGAGACCCGGGGCGGCGACGTCGTGGTGGTCACCGACGTTGGCCAGCACCAGATGTGGGAAGCGCAGTACTTCAAGCACGAAGCACCCCTCTCGTTGATCACTTCCGGCGGCCTCGGCACCATGGGGTTCGCGCTGCCCGCCGCCATCGGAGTCAAGGTGGCGCGCCCCGAGGCGGAAGTGTGGGTGGTGGTGGGCGACGGCGGTTTCCAGATGACCATGGCCGAGCTGGCCACGATGGTTCAGGAAAACCTGAAAATCCACATTGCCATCATCAACAACGGCTACCTGGGAATGGTGCGGCAGTGGCAGGAGTTCTTCTACGAGCGCAATTATGAATCCACGCCGTTGTTGAGCCCCGACTTTTGCAAGCTGGCGGATGCCTATGGAATCCGCAGTACCGCGGTGACCGAGCGCGCGCAAGTGGTGCCCGCGGTGCAGTCAGCGCGCCGGCACGAAGGACCGATGCTGATTGATTTTCAGGTCGAGCAGGAAGATTCCGTCTATCCCATGGTGGCGGCCGGAGCGGGGCTGCACGAGATGATCCGCCGCCCCAACCCGCTGGTGGAGACCGGCGAGGATGAATAGGATTTTGAATTTTAGATTTTGACTTTTTCGTCTCGAATCTTGAATTCGCAGGTTACACGCGGTTCCTATGCTCAAAACTTTTGTTGTACATGTCGAGAACAAGCCCGGCGTCCTGACGCGGGTGGCATCGCTCTTCCGCCGCCGCGCCTTCAACATCGACTCGCTGACGGTGGGACGCACGGAAAAGCCGGAAGTCTCCCGCATGACCATTACCGTGGAGGCGGACCAGGACCAGGCGCGCCGGATTGAAGCAAGCCTTTACAAGTTGGTGAACACCCTCCTGGTGGAAGACGTCACCGACGAGCCCGCCATCACCCGCGACTTGGCCATGATCAAGGTGGCCGCCCAGCACGACCAGCGATCCCACGTGCTTCAGTTGGCGAACGTCTTCCGGGCGCGCGTGGTCGACGTCGCGCCGGAGTCGCTCATCCTGGAAATCACCGGCGGCGAAGACAAAATCGATGGCCTGCTGGAAGTGCTGCGCCCCTTTGGCGTGTTGGAAATGGTGCGCACCGGTATTGTGGCCATGCGGCGGGGCAGCAAGTCCACCACCGCCCCAACGGCGGATGCGATGGATGGAGTCACGGCCGAAACGAACGACGACGAAGGGCAGTCGGTTTAGTTCTGCGTAATCGGAAATGCCGTAATCCGCAGCTTGGCGGCGCCGTAGGGAACAAGCGAGATGGTCTCCACCGGTCGCTTACTGGTTACGGGACTCACGGGCAGAGGTCCCGCCGAGTCGTCCTCGATTTGCCATTCGGGCAGCCGCCGCGCTTTTACGGCAATCTCCACGGGCGCGCCCTCCAAGCTGAAAGGTTGATCGCCCACTGGAAGTTCCGTGACAGTGAAGGACGGCGCCGCGTTTTTCTGGTCGACTACCAGCGCGTAGTTCCAGGGTGTAGTGGGGTAGACTTCCCAATCTGTGGCGGGCCCCGATTGCCGCAGACGCGACCAACTCTCACCGATCTTCAGTGAAAAGACCAGCGGCCCGCGCTCCAGGGCTATGGAGTTGTTATACCAAGTGGAGTTGACCACATGCATGGGAAAATGGAGTTCCACCGTGTCGCCGGTCTTCCATTCCCTCTCCACACGATAGAACTCCCCGGATTTCACACCCTCGAGCGCTGCGCCATTCGCGGCCACGGTGGCGCCCGCCGCCCAGCCGGGAATCCGCAGCATAAGTGGAAACTTCACGGGCTGAGGGGTCTTCACCTCAAGGTTTACGGTTTCCCGGAAGGGATAATCCGTGGTCTCCGCAATGCTCACAGGCACTCCATCGGCAACCCGCGTGGACACTTCGCTGGGGCCATAGGCGACCGCCGCGAGACCGCCATCCGCCGTCGCCATCCACAAATTAGCGGCGAACTTGGGCCACCCTTGGTGCATATTGGCGGTGCAGCAACCGTAATTCGGTTCGAGACCAAAGAGGTTCGAATCGGGACCGTTCGTCGACCAGCGGCGGTTCGCCACACTCACCATGACTTGGTTTGGCTGCTGGTCATACTGGTGACCCCACAGATCGGGCGTCAGGGTTCCGGGGAGGGCGTTGTAGGCGATCTTTTCCAGACGGTCCCCCAGCGAGGGATCACCGAGAATGGAAATGTCGGTCTCCAGCGAGAACATCGCCTCCACCACTGCGCACAGCTCCGTGCCTTGCGAAGGATCAAGCCCCGCGTAGTGCTCGTCGGCGGAGAAAATTCCGTTCGGCAGGCCGTGATAGCGGTCGAGCGCGGTAAGCATTTGAGAGAGGCCTTCCCGATCCTTCTTCTCGCCGGTCAACAGCCACCAGACGGCGGCAGCCTTCATCGCCATGCCGTTGTTGACGCCATGGTTGGCGAGCGTGCCATCGGTCTTCGCCGTCTTGCCGGTGTAACGGAAGTCGGCGAACTGCGCTTCCCAATCGTGTCCCAGATCGTGCAGCCGGCGCGCCAGATCCAGCAAGCTCGGGTCGCCGGTGCGATTGTAGAGCCAGAGAATGCTGAGCACCTCGTCGTGCCAGCGAAAGATCGCCCACTCCTTGAGCGGCCGATCGTTCAGATGCCGGGCCTGGAAAGCAAAATACTTTTGCATCAGCGGAATGACGCGCGGATCGCCGGTGGCCTCCTGATACTGCGTGAGCACTTTCAGCATGACGTAGTTCGGCCACCAGTCCGTCATGCGCGCGGGGCCGATCCAGCCGTCGGGTTGCTGGTTTTCCAGCGTCCAGTCCACCCAATTTTTTGCCTTGGCAATCAATCGCTCATCGCCGGTCAAATAGGCCAAGGGCACCAACCCGTCCAGGAAGTAGGGTCCACGTTCCCAGCTTTCGCCCGTGCCGCCCAACCAGCCGCTGTTGGGGCCAACGTCCGGCCAGAACTCGTCAAGGTGGCCGCTCAAACCATTCGCCTGAATTTGCAACTCGCGCAACAGCCAGCCTTTCGGCTTGACGGAAGTGAGGGGCAGCGGGTTGAAGGCGTTGGCCTGAAGCGGCGCGCGGTTGGGCGTGGGCCCGGCAGGTTGTGCCGCAACCGCCCGCGGCGCAATCAGGCATACGGTCAACCACCCAAAGAAAATGTGTTTATGAACCGTTCGTACAAAAGCAAAAGGAGTGTGCATCATCGGTTGATTCACCTTATCCGGGGTGAGAATTCCACCTTACGTCGAATTGCGAATTTGCTCCAGCAGACGCTTCAGGGCGTCCACGGCGAGTACTGCCGCATGACGTGAGGCAGGCGGCAAACCCCCAAGCCCGGAAGCCACCGCCTCGGGAGAAAGCGCGGAGAGTTCCGCGAGCGGTTTGCTCAGGATCGCTTCCGTCAACCAAGAGCCGCAGGCCACGGAGGGCACACAGCCCGCGGCTTTGAATTTCACTTCCCGAATCCTGCCCTCGCGAACAATGGCCCACAGCTTCATCAGATCGCCACAGACGGGGTTCGAGGCTTCCACCACCACTGACGCGTTCGCGATTTCACCCACGTTGCGGGGTTGGTGAAAGTGATCGAGGAGGGTTTGAGAATACATGATGCTTTCAATGGCCGGAGCCGAAAGCTCAGTCCTCCCGGCAGCCTGCTTCCGGGTTCCAACTGCATCCCGGCGGCCCCAATCTCAACTCCGCCAGCGCGGCGTTGTACTCCGGATTAGGCCTGGGCATGCTGGCGTTCAATCTCTCGCGCCAACTCTGCAGCTTGCCCAGCAGATCCGTAGCCTTATCCGAAAAACTCGAAGCAAAGTTGTATTGTTCTCCGGGATCAAGCGCGAGATTGTAAAGCTCCACATGCCCGTCTTCATAAAACTCTATCAGCTTCCAGTCTCCCTCGCGAATCGCGCCGCTGGGCGTGCCACCTTGATCGCTGTAATGGGGATAGTGCCAATAGAGCGCATCCCTTCCGAGCGAGGTCTCGCCTCGGAACAAGCCGCTGATATCAATACCATCGCTGGGCTGCGGCGCCGTACCCGCATTGACCATGCTCAGGAGTGTGGGCATGACGTCGGTTGCGGTCACCGGAAGATCGCACACGCTTCCCGGTTTCGTAACCCCGGGCCAGTGGGCGATCAGGGGCTCGCGAATGCCGCCTTCGTACAGAAACCCTTTGCCGGCCCGCAGCGGTCCGTTGTCGGCAATCCGGTGCAGGCGTCTTCCCTGGAACCCGACCCCACCATTATCGGAAGTGAGGATGATCGCCGTATTGTCGGCAACTCCCAAGCGCTCCAAATTCGCGCGCAGATTGCCCAGCGCCGTATCCACGCTCTCGACCATGGCGGCATAGACAGGATCGGGCTCGTCCTTGCCGCCATTCTTGCGACGATATTTCTCAATCAGCGTTTGCCGCTCCTCCAGCGGTATGTGCACCGCATACTCGGCCATGTACAAGAAGAACGGTCCCCGGCGCGCTGCCTGCTCCAGGAACTCGTCCATTTTCTTGGTCAGGACTTCCGTAAGGTAGTCCTCCTTCGTATATCCCGTGAGGTTATGAAACTGAAATGGACCAAAATAGTGATTGGGCGGAGGCGGGCTGCCGTGAATATCCCCGGCGATGTTGGTATCGAAACCGAAATTCTCCGGCAGATAGCCATCCCCGCCGAGGTGCCACTTGCCGATTGCCGCCGTCTGATATCCAACTTGCTTCAATTGTTCCGCGATCGTCGGAATGCTGTGGTCGAGATGTTGGGTCTGGGACGGCTCCAACAATTTCTTGTGCGGATAGATATTTCCGGGGATCCATTGAGTCAAATGCAAGCGCGCCGGCCATTTTCCGGTCAGGAGCGAGGCGCGGCTGGGGGAACAAACCGGAGCGCCGGCATAGGCATTGGTGAATTTCATACCTTCCGACGCCAGGCGATCGATATTCGGCGTCTCATGAAAGGTATCGCCATAGCAGCCAAAATCGCCCCATCCCAAATCGTCGACCAGGAACAGAACTATGTTCGGCGACTTTGATGCGCCTGCTGCTACATTCAGCAATTTGGGAATTGCGGTCAGGCTTGCCAGGCCTCCGAGAAATTGCCTTCGACTCTGCATGAACGAATCTCCTGATTGGCGAATCCCCGCAAATCCACAATTTCCAATTTCATTCTGGGCGCCTCTCAGTATACGTCCAGTCGCCGTTTTTGGTTCTTCGGAAGTGTTCCCCCACATATCGACCTCCCGACCAAGTCGGGACAGGTTCCGGTCGGCGCCACAATCACCCCCCTCTCCTGAAAACGCCGAGTCCGGTTATACTGAAATGCTATGACCTCCCAAACAGATGAAGCAATACTCGATGCATTTCGCCGTTGGGGTTATCTCGCAGCGGATCTTGACCCCGTGGGTTACCTGCAACCGTTAAAGCCCCCCGAGCTCGCCCTTGACGGGGAGGCCGCGGCACGGGCGCGCCGCTGCTATTGCGGGTCGATCGGCGTGGAATTCATGCACATCCCCGATGCTGACCGCCACCAATGGATCGCCGAGCGCATGGAAGCCGACCCGCCGCCGGTGGATTCCGCGCGCGTGCTCGACCGCCTGATTCGCGCCGGACTCTTCGAGCAGGTATTGCAATCGCGTTACATTGGAACCAAGCGCTTCTCCCTGGAAGGCATCGTCGCTTTGATTCCGGTGATGGATGAAGCGCTGGATTCCGCCGCGGCTCTGGGCGCCGAGCAGATGGTGCTGGGCATGAGCCATCGCGGGCGGCTGAATGTAATGGTTCACATCGTGGGCAAGACCCCGGAGGATGTTTTCGCACGCTTCGAGGACGTTGACCCCCGGAGCTTCCTGGGCGGCGGCGACGTGAAATATCACCTGGGCGCCACCGGAGATTACAGGACGGCCCAGGGCGACATCTTGGGGATTCACCTGGTTTCGAATCCCTCCCACCTGGAGGCCGTTGATCCCGTAGCGTTGGGACGCGCGCGCGCCAAGCAGGCGCGCCTGTGCGCGCGGGGGACAACGTGCGTGCTGCCCGTGCTGCTGCATGGCGACGCGGCTTTCGCCGGCCAGGGCACGGCGGCGGAAACGCTCAACCTGGCCAACCTGGATGGCTACTCGGTGGGGGGCGCGCTGCACATCGTCGTGAACAACCTGATTGGATTTACCGCCAATCCTGAGGACACGTCTTCCTCGCGTTTCGCCTCCGACGTGGCCAAGCGACTCCCCATCCCCATCTTCCATGTAAATGCCGAGGATCCTGACGCCGCCGTACGCGCCGCGCGCTGGGCAGTGGAGTACCGCTACCAGTTCCACAGCGACGTGGTGCTGGACCTGATCGGCTACCGCCGTCACGGCCACAGCGAGATTGACGACCCCACCACTACCCAGCCCGTGCGTTACCGCCGCATCGCCGAGCTGCCTCCGTTGTGGGAATCCTACGCGCGCCGCCACCAGACTGACGCTGCGCCGCGCGCGGCGGAAATCCGGGGCGAGCTGGATGCAGCGCTCAAGCGCGCGCGCGCCATCCGCAAGAATCCGCGGCTCAGCCAGCTTCCCCCCTATTGGGATGCATTTCAGGGTGGCGCCTACGACCCGGCAATGGAAGTTGACACAGCGGTGCGCGCCGAAGAACTAAGCGCCATTGGCGAATTGATGGTACGCGTTCCGGCAGGCTTCTCCATTCATCCGAAAGTGAAAAAACTGCTGGACCAGCGGGTGCAGATGACCCAGGGCCGCCAGACCATTGATTACGGCACGGCGGAGTTGTTGGCTTACGGATCGCTTCTGCGGCAAGGAACGCCCGTGCGCCTGTCCGGCCAGGACAGCCGCCGCGGCACTTTCAACCAGCGGCACGCCACGCTGTTTGACACCCAGACGGAGGCCGCGTTCACCCCGCTCGCGAATATGGCTCTTCAGCAACCGGCATTTGAAATTTACGACTCGCCGCTCTCGGAAGCTGCGGTGGTGGGTTTTGAGTATGGGTACAGCCGCGATTATCCCGAGACGCTGGTGCTGTGGGAAGCGCAGTTCGGAGACTTCGCCAACGGCGCGCAGGTTTATATCGACCAGTTCATCGCCGCGGGTGAAGACAAGTGGGGATTGCTCTCGGGGCTGGTCCTGCTGCTGCCGCACGGCTATGAGGGGCAGGGGCCGGAGCACTCCAGCGCGCGCCTGGAGCGCTTCTTGCAGCTTGCCGCGCGCGACAACTTGCAGATTTGCCAGCCCACCACCGCTGCCCAGTACTTCCACATGCTGCGCCGGCAGGCATTGCGACGCTGGCGCAAACCCCTGGTGGTCTTCACTCCCAAAAGCATGCTGCGCCATCCGGCCGCCGCCTCGCCCTTGCCGGAGTTCACCAGCGGCCGCTTTCAGACGGTGATTCCTGAAAACGAAGGGGTTGACGCCAGCCGCGTGCTGGTGGCCACGGGCAAGATCGTCCACGAGTTGCGGGCGGAACGTAAGAAGTGCGGCGATACGCAGACCGCCATCCTCGCGCTCGAACAGCTTTTTCCGTTCCCGGAGAAAGAGCTCAATGCGGCGATCAATCAGCACGCCACGGCGCATGAGATCGTGTGGGTGCAGGAAGAGCCCGCCAACATGGGCGCGCTCTCTTTCATGATGCCGCGCCTGCGGCGTCTGGCCAAGCCGCGCTCAGTGCGCTCCGTAAAGCTCTCGGCGAGCCCCAGCCCTGCCACCGGCTCCGGCAAAGGACACGAGGTCCAGCAAAAGACCTTGCTCGCGCTGGCCTTCGCCACCGCGAAGGCGGAATAAACCTCTTATGCCAATCGCTCACCTCTCCCCTATTCCCGGGCTTTTCTCTTCCTCTCACCCGACTTGCGGAGTAGCTTAACCTCTCTGCGCAATCACGGCGCACGTGCGAGGCGCCAGACGTACCGTGACAGGGAGGCTCTGCACCGCATCGGGTTTGAAGGGCGCCAGAATCTCAACCTGGCTTCCCTCCCCTCCCGGCCATGTCACGTCGGCGGCTGCCTCTTCGTCGCCAAAGTTCACCACCACACACGCCTTTCCGGGCTTATCCATTCCCTCAAATACCGAGTACCGCACGTTCGCGCCTCCCTTCACTTCCGCGCCGAGAGTATCGCGATATCGCCCGAAGAAGAGGACATCCTTGTGTTGGGAGCGGATGCGAATCAGTTCCTGCACGTACCGGGAAAGCGGCCGCGTGAGCCGCTCGTCCATGGAATCGTTATAGTGGCGAGGTTGCACGGCCCACACCAACCCGTAGCGCATACCGTTGTTCATGAC
>JBEKNU010000104.1:0-23665 GCA_049522495.1 Terriglobia bacterium | reverse complement strand
ATCCCTGCGGACCACGCCCTCGCTCATCGAAACGATGAGTTTCCAGCTGGCTATTCCTTGGCAGGTTGCGCTCCCGCAGAGCCTGCCGCCGCTTCACCAGCCGGCGCCCATCTTGCAAGAAAGGGCTTTCGAGGTACAATGCAATTCCAGCGAACGGTAAGGAGTGTCTTAACTGTTTGTCTCACCCCAGGGGACAACCCCAGTACGTCGCTATAACCCGTGTGTTCGAATACCTGCTATCTCGCTCACCGGGGCTCGTAGTTGTCCAAGGGGACTCAAAGTTAGTGATTGACGAACTCAGTCGCAACTTGGACGTAGACTATGCGGTCTATGTCTCCATTGCCCTTGAGGCACGAGAGTAACTAGGCCGCTTGCGCAGCATGGGCTGGAAAGTGGACATACTTCGGATTTCCCGTAAGCGAAACGAAGCGTGCTATGCGCTAACCAAGGAAGTATTGATAGACGCTGGAGTGCCGGAGATTCGTGAACCTGCCTGGTAGATTAGTTTGTCAGCAGTTGGAGCCACCATTAACCTCGGGGATACTAAAATCAAGATCCGTTGGTTGATCGTTGTGATCCCGGTTGGGGCTCCTGGGGAACCATTGGCGGACATTGGAGTAATGCAGGAAATTCAGCCATGTGGGTCTTGCGCCAAAGCCCGGGACATACGCGCGGATCCTCTCCTGTGTGAGTAATGCCTGTATTCAGCTCGGGCGCTTGGGAATGATGCAGCTTCAGCACGGGTATTACGTTTACCTGGGGAGCGCATTGGGGCCGGGTGGCCTGCGTGCCCGGATCGCCCACCATCAAAAGCTGTCCCTCCGGCCCCGCTGGCACATCGACTACTTGCGAGCGCACACCCAGATTCATTGTGTTTGGTTTAGTTACGATGCGCGGCGACGTGAGCACCAATGGGCCGGCGTGGTGGAGGCGATGAGTGGTGCGAAAGTCCCACTCCTTGGGTTCGGAGCGTCAGATTGCGATTGTCGGTCTCATCTTTACCTCTTCAAGGGTTGCGCATCGCGGGACAGCTTCCAGCGAGGGCTGGAATCCTTGGCCAAGCGACACCCTCCTGTAGAGGAGTTCTAACCTGGCAAAAGGAGTCAAGTGCACACGGCCCGACATGCCCAAAAGAATCGGGCTCTAGGGGTAGTTGTTTTGTTTAGAGTGAAACCAGGGACCGCGAGGGGCTAAGCGAGATCCTATTCCCTGAGAGCCACGCAAGCTCATGCAGAGGCGATTGACTCGCGAAACTCCTAAACCTATTATCTCTGCGAGAGGCCAGTCATGAAACTGCACCGGTCTGACTTTCTTAAGATGTTCCCCTTCGTTCTCACTGGGGGGTGGGCTGCCGCAGAGCCAGTTTCAGTTTCCCGTCTGCCCTCGGGTCTGTTCAATCCCCGCGACTATGGCGCTATTGGAGACGGCTCCCACCTTGATACGAAGGCGATCCAGGCAGCCATCGATGCCGCAACGAACGCCGGTGGCGGTCGGCTCCACTTCAACCATGGGACCTTCCTCAGCGGAGCGCTCCGCCTGAAAAGCAACGTCACGCTACACATTGAGGCGGGCGCCGTCCTGCTGGGCAGCCCCAGGATTGAGGATTACCCGGAAGACCTCGAGGCATATCCTTCTCGCTCCGCTGAGGTCTACACCCGGCGAAGCTTGATTTTTGGTGAGAGAACGGAAAACGTTGCCATCGAAGGCGGCGGTGTGATTGACGGACAGGGGGGCAGCCCGGCTTTCCGCAAGCCCCACATGTCGGAGGGCTACCGGCCGCACCTGCTGCGGTTCAGCGAGTGCCGCAACGTTCGGCTCAAGGACATCACGCTGCGCGATTCCCCGATGTGGGTGCAAAACTATCTGGCCTGCGACAACGTGCTGATCGACGGCATTTCCGTGGTGAGCCGCGTAAACTCCAACAATGATGGCATCGACATCGATGACTGCTCAAACGTCCGCATCGTGAACTGCGATATCTGGAGCGGGGACGATGCGGTCTGCCTGAAAAGCACCTCCCATCATGGTTGCCGCAATGTGGTGGTGGCCAACTGCACCATTAGTTCGCAAAGCAATGCGTTGAAGCTCGGCACCGATTCGACAGGCGGTTTCGAGAACATCACGGTGACCAACTGCGCCGTGTACGATACGGGGATGGCTGGAATCGCTCTGCAATGTGTGGACGGTGGGACCCTGGAGCGAGTGGTGGTTTCAAACATCGCGATGAGCAATGTGGGGTGCGCCATTTTTCTGCGCCTCGGCAACCGCGGACGGGGCATGCAGCAGCCTCGCCCTGGTCACTTGCGGAGGGTGAGAATCAGCAACGTCGAGGCAATGGGGGCTGGTGACACCGGATCGTCAATCACCGGGCTGCCCGGATTCGCGGTAGAGGACGTGGTGCTGGAGAACATCCGAATCATTTCGTCCGGTGGGGGAACGCAAGAACAAGCCAAGCGTGAGGTGCCCGAAGTCCCGGACGCGTATCCGGAATATAACATGTTCGTAGCGCCAGGGCCCAGCGGGCCGAGGGAAGAAAAGGCGGGGTGTTTACCCGCGCACGGCCTGTACGTGCGCCACGCCGCTGGCCTCACATTGCGCGGCGTCGACCTTCGCACTTCGAAGCCCGACGCCCGGCCGGCATTGGTTGTGGATGACGCTGCGGACTTGAAGATCTTTGACTCAGGCTCCGACAGTGCGAACACCCCATCCCCCGTCATATGGCTTCGGGATGTCAACGGTGCCTTCATTCAATCGTGCCGGGCGCCGAAGGGCACACAGACCTTCCTGCGCGTAGATGGCCCGAAATCGGCCGCAATTCTGGTGGCGGGCAATGATTTAGACCAGGCGGAAAAGGCAGTTGACGAAGGGAATGCCGTGCCCGCCGGGGCCGTGCGCGTCCAGGGTGTGTTGGCCCGCTGACGCCACAACCCACGGGGAGAGACAATCTTTTTCCAGGTTTCAAATGCACCCCGCCTGGGCACTCTCCCGGCTAGCCTTGGGGGCGGTTGGCCTCGGGCGAAAATCATTAAGTCGACATTAGGAATCTACCGCAGTACGACTACATCAAAGATATCTAGATCTGGAATGGCGACTTTTACGAAACCTGCTCCTTCTTCAGTCACCTTCACCTGTGTTGAAACCTTGTCGGGCGAAACCAACTCTGCATTGCTGAACGAGCCTTTGATTCGCACGTTAAGGTCACGCACCGGGGTCTGGGAGTAATTAAGAACATACAAAACATGACGATTCTGTTGAGGTTGATGAATCAAATTGCAAATCACATATCCCGGGCCTTCCACGGAAAGCACCTGACTTGCGGCATTGGACGCGAGAGCGTCGTGGATGGCCTCGTTGCTGCCGGACGCTGAGTAGATAATCTTCCCGTTGCCCAGAGTGAAATCACATTTCACTTGCCCGGGATCCTTGCAGTTGGTATTGACGAGGCCGGCAAAACCCGGCTGGAATCGTTTATTGCCATCTTCGTCTTCGATTGCGGACTGACCTGCAATCAATAACGTGCCGCCGTTCTTGACATACGCTTGCAGCAATGACAGGCTCGCGTCGCTGATGCGATGAGTGTTGGCCAGCGCGACCATGGGGTAGTGTTCAAGCTGAATTGCCGATAGCGTGCTGGAGAAGAGCACATCGAAGATAAGGCTTTTTCCCGCCAACTGGCTCAGCATCTCCAGCGCCGCATCTGTATCGTCGCAGAGCAAGGCAGTCTGAGCCACTGATTCCGGCGCGGTGAAGAGGCTTTCGTTCTTGGCGAAGAAGCCGTTGTACTGTCCAATCGCCTCCGCCCCCCGGATTGCTTCCGGCCTGTGGAAGTAAAGATCTCGTTGAAATGCCCCCAGGAATTGGGTTTCGAAGCCAAAGCCGAAGGCGGCGCTTTCCGCGATAGAAAGCTTGTACTGATCTGGCGGCAGGATGGAGGTCATTCGATTTGAACCGTTCCAGGCCCCTTCCTCGATAATGGTTGGCCGCCAGCCCAGGCTGACTCCCATCAAATACCTGGCCAGACCAGCGTTGTTGACCAGCCACCCCGTCTGGCCATCAGCGGAAACGTGGGAGCTTCCGAACTTGGCAAACGACGGGCGGCCAGAGGTTTTGTAAGTGTAGCCAGTTCCCGGCAGCGGATCGGCCGCATAAAAACCTGGCACCGATCCGTCTTCCGTGGTGATCATATTCTGAGCTCTCCCGTAGGTGAGTTGGCTGCGGTTGTAGTTCGAGCAGAATAAAACATCCGGTTTCTGCTTCTGTGCGTGTTCAAGCATCATGCCAGCGACGCGTTCGGCGGTTTCGCGATCGTAAATCCCGAGCGTGTTGTCATACATCAAGCCGTCCAGCCCCGCGGCCAAACCGGCGTCAATTCTCTTCTTCAAGTAATCCTGCCATTCAGGATTATTGATATCCGCCATGTAGCGGTTAGGAGAGCCAAGGTACAGATTGGGGTCGCCTTTCTCATTTTTGAGTACCCAGTTGACCGATCTCGGCTCGTCTCTGAACATCTCCTTCCAGAACATGTTGCCAATGGACATATACCCGGTGACGTGGATCCCCTGGCGATGGCAGGCAGCGATATAGGGTTTCAGCTTCGCCCACTGAATTTCTTCCTGTTTGATGGAAAACCCATTGCTCCAGCAGACCCACACCCAGTCGATGTTCATCGCGCGGAGGTGCTCAACGGTTTCGGGGTCGTACCAATGGCTGGAAGCCTCCACCATGTCGGGGTCCGCAGGATAGTAGTAATCCCATCCGCTGGCGACCCCCTTTGCCAGATCCAGGATGCCACCGTACCAGAGCCCGAAGCGAATCTTGCCCACACGGGCCCAAGCAGGGACTTGATGGAGATTCTGCTCTGCCTCGAAATTCCAACTCTGGCCAAAGACGATGGGTGATGGCGCGGCCAGCAGCACCACAAATAGAGCGACCAAATAAAGAATGGCGGCCTTCTTCTCTCCGAAGTAGTCCCTGCACCGTTGAATGGATTTCATTGCCTTAGTTCTCATCATGGTTTTACATCCTCCTTCCTTGGTACCCGGAGGTGGCGATGGGATAGTGCTAATCCCAAGGTGTAAGCATCTTCGGGTCTATGAATCGGGTGGATACTTCCTGCAAAAGTCGAGCCAATCGGGCCCTTCGTTCTGGGTCGGATTCTGCACGCAATATGTCGCTGGTCAACTTCAAAGCTCGGGACGTGACGGCAACGAATCTCGGGTCGCTCAGGCCATCGGAGCGGAGCCGGTGACGCTCAACGTAGACGAGCCGGTCTGCCTCAGCCAGGTTGTCGTATATATCTAATACGCGCTCCGAGCCGAAATAATTCCGGCAAAACTCTTGCATGATTCCCTGGGGATCGCTCTTAACATCCCAAAGTAACCGGGGATACAGGAAAACCGCCGGGGAAGCATGCGTCAGGAAGTAGTCGCGACCAGTTATTACTCCAAAGGTGGTGACCGCAGACACGCCCATGCGGTGGTAGTAGGTGAGATCACCTTTCAGCGCATCCGGAACATATGGGAGGCGCCCGTAATAAGTCCGGCTGAATAAAGTGTCATCCAACCAGTACCCCAATACCTGCGAGTTCTGCGGCCCGAAGAGCCTTAAGAGAGCTTCGAAGTCACGCCGGTATTCAACATTTGCGGGCGACAGGGGGTCATCCATGCTGTGCGCAAATGATTGGAACATCGGGGCCCACTCAAGTATCAGTCCCGGCTCGGGTTTCACTTGTTTCGGCGGGTCCCAGGTGCTCAAGTAGGATAGAAAAGCGAAGCGTGCCTCCGGACGCATGGTGTGCAGAGTGGCCACCATCTGGTTGGCAAACGACATCACGAGATCCGAGACCGAATAATCCCGGAACGCGGGCGAGTTGCATGGCGACAGGAACCTATCCGCTGGCCACAAGAAAAAGTCCTTCATCGTGAGGGGCAACGTCGAGACGTAATCCCTCAAGGTCTTCTTTTCACGCTCGGATGCCGGCAAATCGTCAGGGCAGTAGCTCTCGCCAAACAGGTGGCGTTCAATATCGACGGTCAATCCGCGGGGCTCAGCCGCTTTTTGGGCATCCGCCAATCCAACGTCCTCAGACTGCGGACCGAACGGAATGGCATGCAGCCCGATCGTGTTCAATTTCATCTTGGCCGCGAAATCGACGATTTCGTTAAAACCGGGCGTGGTGGAAAAAACGATAATTCCCCGTTTCCTAAATGAGGGAGACTGGATGATGTTATACCCCTGCAACTTGGCCGGAACATGGGGAAAGAATTCGTTTCCTACCCCGGGGAAATACCATCGAACCCCGAGCGATTCCAGGTAGTGATAAGCTCCATAAAGATCTGCCCGTGGCGACCCACCATAGATAAGCAGTGCATCTCTCAACGTGCAAATGACAAAGCTGTCGGGGTTGTCACGCACACTGGATTCAATAGCTCGTCTCTGTTCGGAAGAAGCCTTGAGGGGAATCACCCCAACGTAAATGTCGCCTACGTTGGGGCCTTCCAACACTGTCGGCTGCGGGTTGCCCATCAGTCTGAGATACTTGACCAACTCTGCTACGGCAAATTGAACCGGCGGCGCAGAATCAGGATTCCTGACGATTCTTAGCGGCGAGTGCTCACCGGGGGATTGGCAAAAAGCCGATGATCCCAACAATACAAGTGAAAGAACGAAGCATCCACTCGTTCTCTTCCGCATCAATCGACTCCTTGAGAGGGCTTGTAAATACTCAGGCCTTCAATCCGATTTGCCAAGTGCTGCTGCAAAGCGCCGGCGTCCGAGGTGCCGTGTGCAGGAGGACGACCGTTTGGGGGGCAATGCGGTCGATCGGTTCCCAGCTTGGGAGATGTGGATGGGACTATCATGATAAGGTGCCATGATTCATGCGGACACCCTGCTCAGGCGTCAGAGCTGGAATTCGCCTGCGGCAGCAAGAATGGCTCCAACGTTTTCGTCCGGGGTGGCGTAATCCATGTTGATGCAGCACAGGCCGACATGCGATTCGCGCCCGGCAGCCCGCAGTAGCGCAAGTGCATCGTTGCGTGCCTCCTCTGCCGTGCAGTGCAGCAGGCGCACCGGGTTGAGCCGCAGGTTCAGGAACGCGTCTGGCAAATCGGCACTGCATCGGGCCACGTCGCTTCCCCAGCCTACGTCGTAGAAGACCGCGTGGGTTTCCGCATACGCCGACCCGAAGATGTGCAGATTATCGCCACAATGGTGGATGCCGAAAGGGGCCAGGCGCTGTGCAAGATAGGAGTGCCAGGGCAGCAAACATCTTCGGTAAACTGCGGGTGAAATCATCTGACCCGAGCAGTTCCCCTCGATGTGGATACGCGGGTTTACGTTTAGAATCGATCGATTTACAGCAACCGAGGAGGTTCCTGTTCGCGCCCGGACATACTCCGCCAGCGCCGCTTCCGTTTCCGCGACGACTGCAAAAAGATGCTTTACCATATCTTCGTCGTCCAGCAGATCCATGAACAGTTGTTGCCCCCGCAATTCCAGCGCGGTGTTGAATACGCCGGCGGTGTTGAAATCGCCGATAACCTGCCCAAACCTCTTCTCAAGCGCGTCCATGTCGGCGATCAGGCGGTTCATGGGCCAGGTGGTCTGAAGATCCGGGACGCGCAGCGCCAGGATTTTCTCCCGCGTCAGATTTATGGGGACCGGCCACGCCGCCTCTTGCTGCGAAAAACGAATCTCCACCCCTAGCAAGGCTGGAAGTACGAATCCCCCTGCGATGTGCTGCGACCCGATTATGGGGCGCGGTTGCGGGTTCGCCTCACCAATTCCGAACCGCTCGTGCAGGGCACGGCGCATTGCAACATCATTATTGATCCGCTGGTCAGTACCCAGGTAGAAGGATTCGTCGAAGGAGATCCCGTAATTGCGAAACCACCAATTGGGATTGAAGATCACCTCGACCGGGATGGTGGAGCTATGTGGGGTCATTGCGCGCTTCCTTGGGTGAATAGTGGCTGGCGGGGGCCTCTGGGACACCGGATAAGTACCTCGATATAGGCCTGCCCTGGTTCAGGGGCCTGGCGTTCAGGCCTTTCCCAAGCCCCGCGGTCATCGTAATCGGCAAATAACCTTCCCCTTAAGTCCATAACACTACCCGAATACGCTTGGAGGAACTGCTTGACGCTTGAAAATATTCATAATTCAAAGAAATAGTATTTGCGAGTGGTCACGCTATCATAAGGCCCGATTAATGCCAATTATCACTTCGGGTAAAGGACTGCTGGCTTCTGGGCCCACAGGAAGGGGTGCTTGTGGTGCCTTGCCATGCACCATGAGCTTGACTACCAGGGATTCCGCAGGTTCCCCCCCCACGGGGGTCAAGATTGACAATGTGATTCTCCACGGCCAAGAATTACGCTGTCAGAATACGCCAGGAGGGACTCTATGTCACGTGAAATTATTTCACAGATCTAAGAAATTTACTTTTCGATTGACAACGCCATTACGCGGCCTGATACTTTGCTAACTAAAATGAATTCGGCTGAGCGCATCCTCGCTTCTCTTGGCCACCGGGAACCGGACCGATTGCCACTCGACTTCGGCGGCACCTTCGTTAGCGGCATGCATGTCAGTTGTATCGCCGCCTTGCGCGATTGGTACGGTCTGGAAAAACGCCCCGTCAAGGTGATCGATCCCGGCCAGATGCTGGGTCTTATCGAGGAGGACCTGAAAGTGCTCCTCGGAGTTGATACGGAGGGCGTCTTCCGTCGTCGCACGCGCTTTGGATTCCCGAACGACAATTGGAAGTGCTGGCGCACATACGACGGCCTAGAGGTCCTAATCCCCGGAGACTTCAATGTGACCATCGACTCCAACGGTGATACCCTCATGCACCCGCGAGGAGACCCAACCGCTCCGCCAAGCGCGCGCATGCCAAGAGGGGGGCACTTTTTCGACAACATAATCCGGCAGGATCCTTTCGACGAAGACCACCTCAACCCCGAGGACAACCTGGAAGAATTTGGAGCGATCGAGCAGGCGGAGTTGGACCACCTGGAAGCCGAGGCGCGGCGCGCCAGTGGCACGGGGCGTGCGGTGATCGGGAATTTCGGTGGAACCTCGTTCGGCGACGTCAATGCTGTGCCTGCACCGGCACTCCAGCACCCCAAGGGCATTCGTGACCTGACGGAATGGTACATCTCCACGCACACCCGTCGCCCATATATCCACAAAGTGTTCGAGGGCCAGTGTGAGATCGCCTTAAAGAACCTTGAAAAGATTGCCGCGCGCGTGGGCGGGCAAGTTCATGTGATCATGCTTTGCGGGACGGATTTCGGAACGCAAACCTCATCCTTTTGTTCCTTGGCGACATTTCGCGAGCTGTGGGCGCCTTACTATCGCCAACTCAACGAATGGATTCACCGCCACACGAAATGGCGCGTCTTCAAGCACTCCTGCGGCGCTGTTGAGAAATTTATCGACGCGTTCCTGGAGTGTGGTTTCGACATTCTAAACCCCGTACAGTGCTCCGCTACGGGGATGGATGCCAAGTCCCTTAAAGACAAATATGGGGATCGTCTGGTCTTTTGGGGCGGCGGCGTAGATACCCAGCAAGTGCTCCCCTTCGGCACCATAACGGAAGTGCGGGAGCAGGTGTTGCGGCGGTGCGAGATCTTCGCTCATGGCGGGGGATTTGTTTTTAACAGCATTCATAACGTGCAGGCGGGAACACCGGTGGCAAACATCGTGGCGATGGTCGATGCGGTTCACGAATTTGCCGGAATGCCCGTATAAATCGGTGCAGACACTGTGCACAGTGTAACTGCCTTCAGGAAGCACGCAAGGAGAGCCCATCATGCGGTCAGTGGTACCGATTTTCATTTTGTTGCTTGTAGGGACCGCCCAGGCGGGCGGTGCCACAGTTTCTACGGATCCGCAAGCCACGTCGCGCGAGCTCTACGGCGCTACGCGCCTCCGTGAGGCGCTTGAGCACACCGTTCCCGGTGCGAATGCGGCAGCGACGATCCTGGTTGGAGTGAAATCATCGAACCTGTTTGCCGGGATGACAGGATTGCCTGACCTCGCGGGGAAGACGGAATCGTTTCATCTTGGAAAGGTTGGCAAGCACTGGGTTGTCGAGGGCAGCGATCCCTCCGGAGTTTTATACGGATGTCTGGAGCTGGCACGGCAGATATCCGCATCGCACGGGCTGCCCCGGGCAATCGATGTGACGGACGGTCCGGCGTTCCGCATCCGCGGCACGAACCTGTTTTGGATGAAACAGGGCACCTATAACTGGCCCATCACGCGCGAGAACTTTCCGTGGTTTTACAACCGCAAGCTGATGGAGAGCTATCTCGATGAGCTTGCCGGAAACGGTTACAATACGATTTATTTCTGGAGCGGTCACCCCTTTCCCTTTTTTCTCGAACTTCCACGCTACCCCGAGGCGCGCGAACTCAGCGATGCTGACCTGATGGACAATATTGCACAACTGAAATGGTTCACCACCGAGGCCGACCGCCGAGGCATCTGGACGGTGCTGCACTTCTACAATATTCATGTTTCACCCCCCTTTGCCCAGGCCCACGCCAACGAAGGAGTGCGTGTCGAGAATAAGGCGTCCACGCCTTTGCTGGAAGCTTACACACGTTACTGCGTGAGCGAATTCGTTAAATCGTATCCGAATGTCGGCATTATGCTTACGGCGGGCGAGGCGCTGCAGGTTAAACAGGAGGAGTTCATTCGCGATGCCGTGATTGCGGGCATCCGGGATAGCGGGAAGAAACCACCGCTGATTGTCCGCCAGTGGTGCATCGACCCTTTCCGGTATCGCGACATTGTGAAGCCCGCGTATGACAACCTGTTCACAATGATGAAGCACAACACGGAGATGCTGGTGAGCCCCTACCCCGACCCGCGGAACAAGACCTGGATCTCTTTCGGACAGAGTCACATCATCAACGTCCATCTGGACACGGATGCCGTCCCCTTTCGCTGGGGCTCCCCACTGTTCATCCAGCAGATGGTTCAGAACTGGAAGGAGATGGGCGCCAGCGGATTGCATCTCTATCCGTTGGTATCCTGGTCGTGGCCGGAGACCATGGACCGAACCGACCCACCCCTCTCGACGGTGGAGCGCGACCGCATCTGGATCGAAGCGTTCGGCCGTTATACTTGGAACCCCGACCGCCCCGCCGCCCAAGAGGAGAAGTACTGGACCGACGAGCTTTCGCGGCGCTTTGGATCGCCGCAGGCGGGACGCGCCGTGTACGATTACTATGTCATGACCGGCCCAATTCTTCCCGGGATTCAAAATACAATCAATATGTACAACATGGGGTGGCACCCACCGAGTTTGGGAAAGGAAGCCAGCCTCAACGGCATCCTGCATTCAGACCGTTGGGAGGGCGTCGGCGACTACCTGGCGCGTCCCCTGGATGACGTCACCCTCAATTACTACGAGAACAAGTTCGGCAAGCTGAGCGCCAGTGCCCGACAGAAGCCGCCGCAGTCGGTCAAAGAATTTGTCGCCGCCGCGCTTGCGTCACGGAAGGAAGATGTAATCCCTCCCAGCAAGTTGAGTGAACTGTATGTGGGTATGGCCGAACAGTCTCAGACGGGCCTGGAAGGTGCTTTAGGAAGCGTACATGACGAATCCGTCGAGTATCGCAGGTTTGTAAACGATGCCCGATGCATGGTGCAGGTCAGCCGCTTCTACCACGCCAAAATCGCCGCTGCCATCGAGAAAGGGCTATTTGAAGGGGCGGGTGGAGCCGAGCATTACTCGCGCATGCTCTCGAGCTTGGAGGAAAGCGTCCACGAGTACGACAAACTCGATGACTTGGCCACCCCAGCATACAAGCAGGCAAGCGATATTGCGGATTGGTTTCAGTGGAAAAGCGTCAGGAAGAGTTTTGAAGAGGAACTGGCGTTCTATCGCGAGCAGGGCAGTGTAGCCGAGCATGGCGCCGATGTGGTCTACATCGGACCGGACGGCCCGGTCAATGACGCTGGGGACGCGTTCTATTGGGTCCTGGAGAAATACCGCAAGAGGGCGGGGTGGTCCGGCCAGAGCTATGCGTTTAACGACCACCTTCTCGCCCGCGCCAAGCTGGCCATTGTGTACGACCCGACATCGGCGGCTTACAAGAAGCTACGTCCCGCGCTGGAAGCGTGGGTTCGTGGCGGAGGCAAGCTGCTGATCTGGGATCCGCTTTCCCGGGCAAGCGAAGATCCGCTGCTTGAGGGTATTACGTTTTGGGCTGACCCATCTTACCGGCCTAGCCAGGAGTTCGCCTATGCTGATACGCCGCACCCACTGCTCGAAGGGCTGTCAGGCACCACTGTGCAGACAGCCTCTCTGATGCCAGGCATGCGCGCGGCCTCCTCATCCTGGGAGGAGTTGGCCTATACGGTTGTTCCCAATAGCGACGGGGGCATGTTCGCCCGAGATTTGGAGACTTTCGGACCGCGCTGGACATCCATCATGGACCTAGCCCGCCTGCCGGCGGTCCTGGCACGGAGGTATGGCGCGGGGACCGTGATCATTGCCCAGTTGGGGGTGTGGAGGATTCATGCCCAACTCCGGATGAGCACTGACCGGCGGCAAGAGACGCCCCCGCATCTGAGGAAGTTTGCGGAGAACTTGGTGAATTGGGCTAATACGCCGTAGCATGCCCTTTTCAGAATGTTAGCTGTGGCGATTGTTGCGCACCGTGGTCATCCGACGACGCGGACCACGAGCAGATCTACTTCTCGCCCTCAATGAGGTAGGCAGATGTTTGTGTGTGGCGCTCAACTGCTCGCCACCCCATATTCTTCTTCCATGTCAGGAGCCCTTTGTACATCTCCAGTTCTGACTCAAAAACCGGCAGTAGGTCTCGCCAGTGACCCAGACGAAGGACACTATTTCCTTTAAGGCGAGTTTGGTTCATTTCAACTAACTAACGAACAGCGACGATGGGTTTGGCAGCATCGTGACTTGTTGACGGGTCAGCTCGCCGAAGTGAGAGCTTTGACGGTCAATGAGACCGGAGCAATCCGGGCAGGAGTATTTGCACGGTTTCACCCGAGTATTCCGAGCAGGGCTTTTGATGTACAGCGAAAGCCTGGCTGGTTCAACGGATCCGGACCAGAGCAGGCCGATGATGTGTCGGGTAAAGAGTTCAACAGGATGGCGGAGGTAAGTAAAGTGAGAACCAGAACCTCCCCACGCCCCGGGACCGCGCATTACGTTGACTGACCCCGAGAAATGAGGCTTTGCGGCCCCTGAATCGTTCGCGAAGCCCTAGTCGGTACGCTCCTACCTGGAAAGAAAAATAGCGGTCTTAAGCGGGATGCGAAGGATGTTGAAGAATGAGTGCGATCTATGTTCCTCCTGCGCTGCGTGTCAGCCGGACCATGGCACATCCTCTGCGCAGCGGAACCGTCATCGCCAATCCCCCCAAAACCTTGCTGGGACTTTTCAAGAGATTCCATTCGCTGGCGCCAGGATGGAGGAATTCGATTTTGCATTCCTGGAGCGATGCAACCACGGGCAACCCGCGGAGAACCACCCTCACGCTGGCGGCTTTGCCCCCGAAAGTTACGGGTACGGCATAGCCCTTGGAAGTTTGGAAAATGTTGGCCTTGGCAGCGGCATGTTCTACGGCAATGACATGAGGCTCCAGCACCCACTTTCTTCCCCGCAACGCCTCCAACAACGGGCCGTAGTCCATGTAGAAGCCCTCACTCCACTCATCGGGAAGAATGGAATGGTGATTTTCCGGATACGGAACCATGGGAAAGGCTCCCATGAATAGGTGCCGCTGAAAGTATTCATCCGGATCGGGCCGGAGTTGCGATGAATCGGCAGTCCAGGCAATGACCGGCTTGCGCACTCCCAAAAACGAGGACTGGTTCAGGTTGAAACCATAATACCCGAACTCGTCAAAGATCCCGTCGACCTCGCGCATCACATCAAGGCGTTTGAAGTGTGGATTCCCGTAAATTGCCTTGCCGGCATTATGCATGATTGGCCCGATCTTGCTCAGGGTCTCTTTCCAGGAATTGATGAGGGAGCGCGCCGGATGGCCCTCCGACCGCCCTACGGCGATGTATAACCATGTCACTCCATCGTCCGCGCGGTAATTGAACCGCATCAACCAATCCATCCGATCGATACATATTCCGGAACAATTTGGAATTTCCTTCACGTGCCTTGACGCCTGCTCCACGATGAAGTTTTGGTAGGCGGCATCACCGGGATCTACGACCACCTCGTCGTGCCACTGCCAGATCAGCTTGCCGTCCTCCGTAAAAAGAATGCTGCTGGCAGCCTTTTTGTAGAGAAAGGCGTTGGGATCTTGCCACAGGTCGGATTCGCTGGTCACGGTGGAAGGGGGTTCAGGAAATTTGATGGCGCCTCCGAACTCCGTGATGTTGAAGTAACACAAAACGTGGAATCCATCGGCACGCATCCTGCGGCAGTAGTCGTCAATCTTTCGTGTGGATGTCGTTTTGTGATACATACTCGTCCATTCCGTGCCCTCCGGCACCGGGGGTAAGAACATCCCCATATAGGGCCAGTCAAAGCTGGCATTCCAATTCGCTCGGAAACCCATCTTTTTGAACTTCTCCGCATCCAAATCCCCCGTGAATGCCGAGTACGCCCCACCACCTCCTGCCTCATCCGCGGTGGAGTTGGCTGGGTTAAAGTAAGCCGGGTAGCGCTTGACCATCCAGCCCAGGCCTGGCCTCCAATCCCCGGCGTGGGCGATCAGGTCCATGGCGAAGCGAACGGGCTTGTCCTTACTGATCTTGTTGTTCGATCGGGAAAATGTAATCGACCCTTCGGGGTCCGTCTTTAGTCTCACCTCGATGAGGGTGTCCTCAGGAGAAAGCGCCAAGCTGACGCCTGAATCCTTGGCTTCGTCGATCACCGTGGCGATGGGAACGGAAAATCCCGAAGCAGTTAAAAAATACCCTCCGTACGACAAATCCATCTCCCGAAAAGCCCGTGGGACCGTCGGATCGCACCACCCCCTGCCGGAGGAGTCCTTCACCGTGACGATCTTCCCAGAGAAGTCATCACCCCAGGAAGTCCAGAACTTGGTGGACTTGGCCTCCGGCCATTTCAAGCGTGTTTCGATGGGCGTTGCCCAGGGTTCATCCTCACCCTGAATCTCGATTTCCCAGCGCACGCTTTCGGGAGTGGGCAGGAACCTCTCCACCAGACTTGCCGCGCGGTATCCCCGCTGGAACGCAATGGGCTTGCGGAATTCCACGCTGCCTGGCAGCTTTGTGGATGTGATCTCACCCCTCAACTCGCATTCGACTAAAGCTGTTTCTCCCTGCACGGGCAGTTGAATTGCCTTACCAGCAATGGCAAACCCGACGATTTTCCCCTGGCTCGAAATCTCCACAGTCAAACCGCCCCCGCTCACGGTGAAAGCCTTTTCCGTGATGGTGGACGGGCGCGAGGTCTGTGCATCTGGCGCGAGCGGCGGGGCTTCCGAGTTCGCGGCCAACCCGGGCAAGGCAGCTATCGCGCCTCCTACAACCTCAACGAACTCCCTGCGCTTCATGCGCATGAATCACCGCCTCATTAAGCCGGAATTTCCTTTTTGGGAGTTTGGATGGCTATAGTGTACGCGACTCCCTTTCGATTCCGAACAGTTATCTTCGGGTTCCATAAGAATGATGCCGGAAGATCTCCGAAAACCCGCGCGCCGGACAGAACAATACTCACGCTAAACCAGCACTTTCGTGTTGCCTCCCTGTTCCAGATTGATATCCATATTAGGTTTATTGCTTTTCCATGCGCCGGCCGTGAAATCCGGCACATCAATTGAATTCGAACGATTGACCACGGACCATTGGCTCAAAGGCACAATGCAACTCCAGGCTGCCGCATCGTACACATCCATGTCGAGTGGCAGACCATTGCGCAGGCAGTCGATCAGGCGCCAGCACTCCAGCAAGTCGGTGCCGCCCTCACTCGACTTGAGCTGCTTGGCCAAATCTGCCAGCTTTCGGGTGATTTGCGGGGTGTATTTATCTTCCAGGTCTTTGAATTGTTCCGGAGATACCCACCTCTGGCTGCCGACAGCAAGCCGGGGTGGTTCCGGATATCCGAGGGCAGCGCCTTTGGTTCCGTAAATACCATGGATGTAGGTTTCCGGCGATGGATCGGTAGCATCGTGCTGCACCATAATGGTGCGTCCCATCGTGGTGCGGATAACGGTGACGCTCATGTTGCCTCGGTATTGTTTTCCCGCAAAAGGCTTGTAGAAATCATCCGTGGCGGCGAGCTCCTGGGCTTTGGCTCTCATCATGAAATCATTGCTCTCAGTAGAAACCAGGTATTCAAATTTGTCGCCCCGGTTAATGTTCATAATCGCGCTTACTGGTCCCAGCCCATGCGTCGGATATATATTTCCTCGTCGCGAAGCATATTGTCGGAGCCACCACATATCCCAATAAACGGTTTTCGAGAAATTATTGTGCATCTTGCTTGCGTTATAAGCGCAGTCGCCATGCGCCACTTCGCCGAATTGACCTTGCCGAGCCATATTAAGAGTTAGAAGATTGAATGGCATATAACTGATGTCTTCCGACATTTTGCAGTGTCGCCGCGTTTTTTCGGCGGTCTCCACCAAATCCCAGCACTCTTCGATCGTGGCCGCCGCCGGACAGGCAGAAACCACATGCTTGCCGTGGTTCATCGCGTAGACCGCCATCATCGTGTGCATATAAAAAGGCGTGGTAATGATGACCAGGTCTATGTCATCCCTTTCGCAAACCCGTTTCCAATCCTCAGCGCCAGAGTAAACATCAGGATCATGCTTAGTTCCGGCCAGCCGCAACTTTGCCGCCTGAACCTTTTCTGGCCTGACATCGCACAAAGCCTTAAACTCAGCGCCTTCAACGTGCTTCATGTTCTCGATATAGGTCGGCCCGCGGTTGCCCGTCCCAATAATCGCAACGCGCACTCTTTCCAGTGGCGGCGCGGCAAAGCCCGACATATTGAAGCGTTGCACATGTGCTTTCTCAAGCTGTTTACTCACCCTGGCTGTATCCGTTTCATCATTACGAGCCATCGCCAGGGTTGAGCCCCGGAGCATACCGCTTCCGGCCATACCCAAGCCCATTAGGCCGGATTTCTCAAGAAAATCTCTTCGGTTATTTTTCATGGGATTTCTCCTATATTTATTTGGTCATTCCCCCTGCCTCCGGTTTCTACTACTACCACCCGAAGTTTGCCGCGGCTGCCAGAAACTCGCGTCTTCCTAAGTGGGATGATTGCTCGCCCATGGGTCTACCCACCATTAGCATTTATTCTGAACAGAATTACAACTTTACTAATTCCTCGATGAAGACGGGGCGCTGGTGCTCGATACTTCGCCGCGCGGCAATAGTCAACAAGCAAGCAAAGGCGGCTTCGCGGTTCGTCGACCTCTGATGGAGTGGGTCAGGGATGGGTCCGCGGAAAATCGAATCCTGCAGCTTCGAGTCGGAGCCCCAGTGCCCGCCGGTGCTATTTTGGCGCTCCGCACCCATCGTCCTCGATTCCTTGAAGAGCGGGGTGACGCGAATCTCCAGCGGTTCTTCCACTTTCCAGGGCTGCGCATGGTACGCGCGCGCATCCAGCCTGCCCTTGGTCCCGTTGAAGGCAATTCTGTATCCCTCATAAGGCATGAAGGCGTTAAGCGAAAAACTCATCAAGACGCCGGTGTGGTAACGCACGTTCAATGTCATGGTATCCCAGACGTTGATATTCCGCCGGTAAACACAGCCGTCAATAATATAGTCGTCCTCAGACTCGGCGTTCACGTAGAAGTCCATGTCGAACTTGTTCTTGGTGACGTCCCAGAAAAACTCACACTTGTCCTGGTGAGGGCAGTTCATGCAGCGCACGCTGCGATACTCGCCGTTGTAGCCGTAGCGCCGGAGCGACCCGAAAGCCTGGACCTCCGCCGGTTCTGCTCCCAGCCACCATTGGACGAGGTCGAGGAAATGGCTGCCCTCGGAGTCCAGTATCGAGCCGTTGAATTGCTTGAATCCGTGCCAGCGCCGGAAGTAGGAGGTGCCGTGACTGGTGTTCAGATAAACGTTGTAATCGACGGAAGTGATGGTGCCAATCTCTTCGGAGTCGAGGATTTTCTTGATGGTCGCCCCGTCCGGGCTGAACCGGTAGTTCTCCGCGATGATGAGCTTGCGGCCGGTGCGTCTCTCCGTATCGAGGACTTCCTGGACCATCTTTTCGTCGGTCGACATGGGCTTCTCGCTGATGACATCGACACCCAGCTCCATCGCCCGGCAAATGTACTTGGGATGGAAGCAATCGACAGTTGTGACGATCACCAAGTCGGGAGATGTCTTCTTAATCATTTCGTCAAATTCCGTATCCATAAACATGGGGCAGCTAACACCGATGAAGTCCCTGGCCACAGCCATGCGCTTGCGGTTGATGTCGCAGAGTCCGACAAACTCCAGGACATCGCTGTAGTTATGTACCAGATTCCTGCCCCAGTTAGTGCTCCCCCTGCCCCCGGTCCCCACCAGTACCACCCGACGTCGACCGCTGTTGCCTTTCGGCTTGGGGGCAGCTTCCTGACCCGCTGCCGGCAGACCCAGGCCAACGCTGCTGGTCGCCGCGGCCGCTAGAAATTCACGCCTTCCTAAACTAGATGATTGCCTACCCATTGGCCTAGCCTCCTTTATTGTCCATTCTGAATTGAGCCTTTGCCTGTAGTTCTTGCATATGTCTGATGAATTACCCAATCTGGACGCGAGGATGGGCCGCAGTTTGCATCAAACACTCCGCGCCCTGCGGTGTGCCAGAAGCAGGCCTGGAATTAGAGGTGGGGGGGTGCAGGACCGGCCATCCTCTGATAACCAGTGGCAGGCCTCCCTCACCCCCTCACAATCTGTGGTGCTCGCCCGGCACGGGTCAGATTTCCACCCTCAGCCTCCCGGGCAGCAACACGGCACCACCCGTGCCTCTACTTCTTCGTAATCGAACTTTACCAGCCACGCTAGAAAATGAGCTTTAGCGCCAACTGGCCGATCCGTGGACTACCTGCTCCCAAGATTTTCCCAAAGCTACTCGCGGAAACGGTGGCGCCGGGGTTGCTAAAGTTTACCCGGTTAAAGGTATTAAAGAACTCCGCACGGAACTGGAGTTTCCAACGCTCTGTAATGGGGATGCCTTTGAAAACTCCCATGTCCCAATTGATGAAGTTGGGGCCGCGCAGCATACCTTTGCCGGCACTGCCGTATGTGCCGACCGCAGGGAGCTGAAAGGAGCTGGGATTCAGGGAGTTTACACACGGAGCGCTGGTCCCACACGGGTTGCCCCCGAATGCTGGACCTATTTGAACTCCGCGATCCTGGCCCAATGTTGTTTGAGACTCATCCACTCCTGCTAGCACTGTGATAGGCAAGCCAGATTGTGCCGTGAAAATACCACTCCACTGCCAATTGCCGAGCCCAACTCGTTCCCACCGATTTGCGCCCGCCAACTTGGGGAGGTTGTACACGTAGGAAGCCACTAAGCGGTGCGTAAGGTCATAGGTGTTAGGCCCGTAATCCATCTGGTGCCGGTACGGGAAGTTCCATGGTACGGTGGAGGCGTTGTCCGCGCCCAGAGTAACGCTGTCTGCATTATAGGGTTCATCGTCCAGGTTCTTTGCGTAGGTGTAATTGACCGAAAAGGTCAGATTGGGCGAGAAGCGCTTGTCCGCCGTCAACTGGAGAGAGTTGTAGCTTACATTAACATCCATAGCGTCTCGATAGATGTCGGAGTACGGCTGGAACGGGCGGCGCGCAGTACTGCTGAGGGCACTGCCTGGAATATAAACTGCTGGATTTAAATCCTCGCTCTCGTTCAAATGGCTCATATGTGACCCGACATAGGCCGCTCGCACGAACCAGCCGGCGGGGAATTGGTGCTCGAGGGCCAGATTCCAGTCGTACATTACTGGTGGGACGTATCTAGGCTCGAAGTCCATGGCAAGGATCGGAGTAGGGAAAGCAGCATTAGTGCCCGGGAGCAGCGGAGCCGGATACGGGTCGGTGGTCCCCAGGTAGGGATTGCTAAAAGGACCTATGGAGTTAGTAAAAGCGACGTGGTCAGCATACGGGGTTACAAAAGTCATCCGATTGATCTGGATGGCCTGCTGAAGGCTGGCATAAAACACTCCCCCACCGCCTCGCAGGCTAGTTTTCCCATCCCCGAAAACGTCGTAGGCAAAACCCAGGCGTGGCATGAAAATCTTGTTATCCCCGAGGGTAAACTTCCTTTGCACACCGGGGTCACCATAGAAGAGTAGTCCCGGCGGACCATTGGTATATACCGTGGATTTTGTTCCAGCGTAATAAGCGCTGGGTGAAAACACCTCGCCCCGCGCTTTTAATTCGAACCAAGGGATGTAGGGTTCGTATCGAACGCCGTAGTTAATGCTCAAGCGTTTGGAAGCATGGAAATTGTCCTGGGCGAAGAGACCCGGGAAAGTATCCCGCTGCTGTTGTACATCCTGGGCGCCCTGTGAGAAGGCACTCATAAGGCCCAACAGGTAGCTGGCAGCCGCGTTGTTGGTATAGAACCCAGCGTTAGAGCCCCCGAAGCTGAAGGATCCCGCTCCGATGTACCGGACATTAAAGTCGTTGCGGCTCTGGTAAACTGTTCCGCCAAAGGAAAAGTTATGGCGTCCGCGAACCCATGTTAGGTCATCGGCCCAATCGAAAGTTGTTCGCGCGAAGTACCCATACCCGGAGCCACAGCAGCTAAAGAAACCCGAAACACTAATTCCCGCCATTTCACTCGGAGCGGGGGGCTGGTAGATGTTCACCCCAAGGGTGTTGACATTAGGGACGCCAGCCTCGGGGCCGCGCTGAGACTTCATCCGGGCGATGGTGAAATAGGCATTGTTGATCAGGGTGGGGCTAAAGATATGAGCCTCGCGGAGCAAATAGTTCTGGGAAAGGATGCTGGCGCCCATGCCGTAGGTCAGTATATTCGTCGGATCGTAGGTTGGGGCTTGGTAGAAACGATTATAGGTGTACCGACCCGAAAACTGGTCATGGGTTCCGAAAGATTGGTCGATTCGGGTGACATATTCATTGTAGCCCTGGTGCAATGGCAGGACATAAAAGATATGGCCATTTGTGGATTCGAGGTTCAGAGGGAGGTACTTCATCAGGGCTATTGATGCAGGGTCAAATTTCGTTGGGTCAAGGATGTTTCCGGCATATGCAACTCCGGTAACAGGATTAACAATCTGCTGGACCTTGCCCAGCGGATTGGCCGGATTGGCGGCGCTGAGCATGGCGGAGAAGTCGCCGTTCAGGTTGGCTGCGGTGGGAAGATAGGCGCTATTCCCTCCCGTGAGGTTCGCGATCCTTGTACCTTGATACCCAAAAAAGAAGAACGTGCGGTCATGGCCATTGTAAAGGTGTGGGATCACCACCGGCCCCCCAAGGGTGCCGCCAAATTGGTTGCGGTTGAGCTGGTCGCGGTTCACCGTAAAGAAGTTGCGAGCGTTAAATATCCAATTGCGCTCGAACTCAAACATGTCGCCGTGCAGGGAATTGGTGCCGGACTTGGTCACCACATTCACTACACCGCCCGCGCTCTCGCCATATTGGGCGGCATAGTTGCTCGTTTGCATGCTGAATTCCTCAAGCGCATCCGGAAAGGGGAAGGGCTGGTTGACGTCTGTGTACTGATCCATGTAGACAGCGCCGTCGAGTAAATAGACGATTTCGTTGCCGCCGTGTGAACCGTTGCTTGAAATCGTTTCGGAAGTTGGAAAGGTCTTTTGGTAACCCTGGTTGGCGCTTGTCGGGGCAGACGAAACGCCCGCCAGCATCATGGTCAAATCGCCCGCGTTGCGCCCGTTCAAGGGCAGGTCGATCATTTGCGATTGACCTATCACTTGTTTCAGGGTCGCGGTTGTGGTGTCCACCTGCACGGCGGCCGCCTCAACAGTGACTTTCTGCGCCGTGGGGCCTACCTCCAGCCGCACATCAACCGAAGCGGCTTGGTCTGCAAGCAAAGTAATCCCTGTTTGCGTGAATTCGCGGAAGCCTGCCGCGCTAACACTCAGTTTGTATTGGGCCGGGCGCAAAGCAGGGATGAGATAATTCCCTTCAGCGTTACTGGTTGCGGTACGAGACAATCCGGTGCCGACTTCTGTGGCGATTACGGTAGCGGACGGGACGACGCCGCCGGAAGGGTCAGTGATCGTCCCCCCAATGCTCCCTAGTTCCTGAGCAGTTGCCACTCGCGGCATACTCAATAAAAGGAAAAAAGCAAGCGCTACAAAACCTGCGATGCGCTTCAGCAACATTACACACCTCCACCCTGGATTGGACGAATCTGCGGGGGTACTTCGTTATTGGCACGCTAACCCACCGCCTTGCTCCTGTCAAGAAATATTTTCGCCGTATTGTGAAATGCTCTTTCTTGGGGCCAATCCCTTGAATTACTAAGGTGTTCCTTGCAATATTCAAGCCCAGGGAAAACGACATATAGTCAAGAGTCGCGGCGAAAGACCAACTGGACCGTGGAATTGTGTTATTATTCATGGCTTGATGAAACGATTCACGGACTGTCGGGTACATTGGGATGATCGCCGCGGGGGATAATGTGGTTGCAGGCACTCGTCATAAATTTAACGGCGGAGGATAAAAAGCCTTGGCAAAGAAAACCTCGTTTTATCAACTCGCCCGCGTTGCCAGGGTGAGCTCGGCAACCGTTTCTCGCGTCGCTAACAGCAACGCCTACGTAAGTCCGGAACTTCGCGCTCGGATCCTAAGGACCGCAGCCAAACTTGGTGTGGATTTGAATCGAAAGTGCAGACCTAATGCCAAGGTGATTGCCTTCCTGCTTTGTAACCGCGAGGTTTTGCACCTCTTTCATTCCCACGTCTTAGCCGGGGTAGAAGCCTATTGTGCGTTACAAGATTATGGCGTTCTCTTTCTCTCCTTCCAATATTCTGCCAACGTGCCTTGGAAAGACCTGCACTTGCCTGAAATCACGACCAGGCGAGATGTGGTTCGTGCGGCGATCGTGGCAGGCACGAACTCGCAGAACCTCTTTACCCTGCTGAAGCATCAAGGAATGCCTTTCGTCGTTCTTGGAAACAACGTGGTCGGAGAGTGGCGTTCGGAAGAATATAGCGTTGTGAACTTCGACGATATTGAAGGCGCACGTGAATTGACAAGTTACTTCCTTTCGTTAGGGCACCGAGATATCTGGTTTGTGGGTAACTCCCATCTCCCGTGGTTCATGCGCCGTTACGAGGGGTACCGCCAGGTTATGGAAGAATCGGGAATGACCCCTCATTTTAGTGATTTCGAGTCAAATAGCGTGGATGAAATAGGATACCTTGCTACAAAATCCATCATACGGAATGCCGGGACAGTTAGCGCGATTTTTGCCGGTGACGATGCCGTAGCGCGTGGAGCTTACCGGGCTCTCAGGCAAACAGGGTTGCGGGTTCCCGAAGACATCTCTGTTGCCGGCTTTGGCGACATGGAAGGCTCCACTTTAAACCCTCCACTGACCACCGTCCGCGTATTCCCTGGTCAGGTCGGCGCGCGCATGGCTAAGGTCTTGATCGAGGGGATTGAACAGCCAGATCGCCCTCCAGGACAATGGCTGATTCCCACCGAACTCATCAAGCGAGAATCTTGTGGCCCATTCCTACCTAAAGAG
>JBEKNU010000103.1:0-23685 GCA_049522495.1 Terriglobia bacterium | reverse complement strand
CCCGCAGGCACGCCCTAGACTCCCCGCCGGGGCGAAAGAAAGTCACGAATCTACCCCACCGTTCAAAACAGACGAAAACAACCTTCTCTCAGCCCCTTGCGAAACCGGATGCGGAATCGCTGACCGTCAATTATTTTCCTTGACAGCTTCAGGCATATAGGCTATAGTTGACGGGTGAGGATCGACGCCGGTCCAGCCATGCCGTGGGCCGGCAGGTCAGCACGCCCGGCGCCGGGAGAGTTTGGGTGACTCACGGAGCATGGCCTTCCCTTCATTTCACTCCCGGGAGGGTCTGGCCGTGATCGGCACGGGCAAGGCGCCGCCGGAACTCCGGGCTCCATCCTGCGCCTCGTCGCCCGGCAAGGGGAGCAAGAAGGGATTGATGACGCCACATCTTCCTAGCCTCAACGGCGCAGATTGCATGACGACTTTATGTCCACCCACCGCACCAACGCCCAAAGCTGAGAACATCTTGAAAACAAAGGTTCGGAGGAGGGCTTTTTCTCCTCTCAAACCTGAGAACATACTGAAAAAAAGCCAGTTACAAGAAACCGAGTGAATTCCAAAAGACCATGACAAAATGACCACCCGAAGGGGCTGCCCAGGGCAGTTGGCAGGCAGCGGAACAACTCCGAGGTAACCAGGTATCTGAGCTAGTTACGCCCGGCGCCTGCCCCGCTGTAAGCTAGAAATCGACCGGGTGAGAAGAACCGCAGACCTCCCCAACGAACGAAGCCCCGTCCATGTCGGATCCTCGGCAAGTCCCCACCGGCACCAGACTGTAGATTCCCTCATATCAACTGGGATGAGCATTATTGACCTAAGACGTGAGCCGTTCTGAACTGACACCCCTGCGCACAAACGGTATAAGCAGTGTGCCTCGAATATTCGGTGAGAGGCAGATGTGACATGAGTTGGAGGCATCCCCTATGAAATACAATCGAGTTTTCTGCACAGCAGTGCTGTTAATACTTCTCGCAACCACCCTTCCTGCATTCGCACAAAAAGGCGAGGAGGAAAAGGGCGGAGGCGGGCAAAAAGCACAGCCGGCGCAACACGCGGCGCAGCCGCAGCGCGCCCAACAGGCGCAGCCACAACGCCAGGCGCAACCACAGCGCGCCCAACAGGCGCAACCGCAACGCCAGGCGCAGCCGCAGCGTGCCCAACAGGCGCAACCGCAGCGCGCACAGCCGGCGCAACGCCAGGCTCAGCCACAACGCGCACAAGGGCAACAGCCCGCCCGGCAGCAGACACAGACCGTCGCTAACAACCGCGGCGGCGGCCACTATGGCCGCATTTCTGACGCCAATTACGGTGCCCATTTCGGTCAGGGCCACTCGTTCCACATGGGGCGCCCCCAGATGAACGGCGGGTACTACCGCTTCCAGTACGGTGGCTATTCGTTCGGTTACAATCAAGCATGGCCGGTAGGCTGGGACTACAACGACGACTGCTATGTCGTTTTCGTTGATGGCGCCTATTATATGTACAACCTGAGGCATCCCGGGATTCACATTTCCCTCAGCATCTTCTAACGATTTATCCAGCACACCTTCGGGGAAGGATTCCATCAGCACGCGCCGGGCGGTTCGCCCCGAGGGGGGAAGATGTCGTTTGGCTTGCAACCGATCCAGGCGGCAAATATTGCTGGAGGCTGTCATCGTGAAATGGCAGGTTCAGTCAAGGCGCGGTAGTGAGTCAATTTGGTGTAGCGGCAGCTTTACGCCGCCATTTGGCGAGGTAAACTCGCCGCTACATTTCCACATTGACCCACTACCCAGGGCGCTGGGGGCCAATGATTCGCTAATTGCCAGGCTTCCAGCATGTGTTCCCCCCCGCCACAAAGGAATCCTGGGGAGTTTGAGCCCAAGCGTGAGCAATACTGAACAGACGCGCGAACCACCCCGGGGTATAAAAACCGAACACACTTGTGGAATCGGAATCTAAAATTCGAAAGATCGCCTTCCTCGGCGATTACTTACCGCGTAAGTGCGGCATCGCCACATTCACGTCCGACCTCCTCACCTCGGTGGCGGCGGAGCACCCCCAAAGCCAGTGTTTTGCGGTGCCGGTGAATGACATCGAGGGCGGCTACGAGTATCCGGACGTAGTTCGCTTCGAGATTGAGGAGCAGGATTTAACGTCCTACCAGCGCGCGGCGGACTTCATCAACATCAGCAACGTGGACATCGTCTGCGTTCAGCACGAGTTTGGGATTTACGGCGGGCCAGCCGGCCGCCATCTGCTGGCGCTGGTTCGCGAATTGAAAATGCCCGTCGTCACGACGTTCCACACCCTATTGCGCGAGCCGAACGACACCCAACGGCGCGTGATGCAGGAATTGATCGCGCACTCGACCCGGTTGGTAACCATGACCGAACGCGGGCGCCAGATGTTGGAGGATAATTACAAGGCGCCCTCCGCCAAGATCGATCTCATTCCCCACGGCATTCCTGACATACCGTTTGTGGATCCCAATTATTACAAGGACCAGTTTGGCGTAGAAGGAAGGACTGTGTTGCTCACCTTCGGTCTGCTTTCGCCCAACAAGGGGGTCGAGCATGTCCTGAACGCTCTGCCGCAGATTCTGGCGGAATTCCCGGACGTCGTTTATATCGTCCTGGGGGCGACGCATCCCCACGAGTTGGCGGAGCGCGGCGAGGCATATCGTCTGAGCCTGGAAATCCTGGCCAAGAAGAACAAGGTCGAGAAGAGCGTCATTTTCTACAACCGCTTCGTAGAACTCGAGGAGTTGAAAGAATTCATCGGTGCGGCGGACCTCTACATTACGCCCTACCTCAACGAGGCGCAGATCACTTCGGGCACGCTGGCTTACACATTTGGCGCCGGCAAGGCCGTGGTTTCGACCCCCTATTGGCACGCCGCGGAATTGCTGGCGGACGACCGCGGTGTTTTGGTGCCCTTTGGGGACTCGATCGCCATCGGACGCGAGGTCTGCGGGTTGCTGCGCGATGCGACACGCCGCAATGCCATTCGCAAGAACGCTTACAAGCTGGGCCGCGAAATGATCTGGAGCAACGTGGCGCGCCTCTACATGCACAGCTTCGAACAAGCTCGCCTCCAGGGCGCCTCGTTGTCCCGGAAGTTGTTCGCCACGAAGACTCTCGACCAGCAACCGCGGGAGTTGCCAGAGGTAAGACTGGAGCATCTTTCCCGGATGACCGATTTGACCGGCATTTTCCAACACGCCATTCTCACGGTGCCGAATTTCTCCGAAGGATACTGCACGGATGACAACGCCCGAGCCTTCATTCTCGCGACGCTGCTCGACGAGTTGAAAGAAGAACCGGCACAGGTGGAAACGCTTTCCAGCACTTACGCCGCCTTCTTGAATTATGCCTTCGACGTCAAAACGAAACGCGTCCATAACTTTCTGAGTTTCTACCGCCGATGGCTTGACGAACAGGGGTCTGAGGCTTGTCACGCTCGCGCTCTCTGGGCACTGGGCGTGGGCGTGGGACGCTCCCCGCATCGGAGTTTTCAGATTATGGCCGGGCAACTCTTTGCCCGGGCATTGCCGGTGGTTACGGAGTTTACTTCACCGCGCGCGTGGGCATTCAGCCTCATCGGCATCCACGAATATCTACGGCGTCTCGCCGGCGACCGCTTGGTCAGTCAAATTCGCGAGGGCCTGAGGGCGCGACTGATGGATATCTTCGACAGGGCCTCCCACCCGGATTGGCCCTGGTTTGAAGAGAAGTTAAGTTACGACAATGCCAAGCTCGCGCACGCCCTGATTCTCAGCGGACGTGTTAACGGATATCAAAAAGCTTTTGACCGCGGCTTGGAGGCCTTACGGTGGCTGGTGAAGATGCAGACTTCCGAGAATGGGCACTTCCGGCCCATCGGCAGCAACGGATTCTATCAACGCGGCAGCACGCGCTCAGCCTTCGACCAGCAGCCTATTGAGGCTTATGCGATGGTGTCGGCCTGTCTGGAGGCCTACCGGGCGACTTCAGACTCCTGGTGGTACCAACAGGCCCATCGCGCCTTCGACTGGTTTTTGGGTTGGAATGACCTCGGGCTGGAACTTCATTCCATCAATACCGGCGGCTGCTGTGACGCGTTGCACGTGGATCGAGTTAACATGAACCAGGGAGCCGAATCGACGCTGGCCTTCCTGTTATCGCTAGCGGAAATGAAACTTATGCAAGACACGGTTACGGTGTTCAATGAGCCAGCTTCTTAGCCTCGATCATCCCATGAAAACCAACAACCTCAAACGCACCAACGTCACCTTGAAACCGGACCGCACGCGGGTGCTGGCCCGGCCGTTTCGCCTCATGAGCGACCAGCGTTCCGTCAAAATCTGCGCGCGCGTCATGGCTCTTCCGGAAAGCGAAGTCCACGCGCTGCTGGAGCAGGTGCGGGCGGAATTTGGTGATCGCCACCCCAAGGTCTGCGAGTTCCTCAAACGGCAGTTTGACGAGATCCGGCCGTACTTGCTCAATGGCCAGGTACCCTCCGAAGAACGGGCGCTATTGCTGGGTGGATACTTCACTCACGAGTTTTCACTGGAAGCCGCCGCGTTGTTCAATCCCTCCATCGTGCCGCATCCGGATCAATCGGGCCTGCCGCCCGGTGCACTGCGCTTCATTATGAGCCTGCGGGCCACTGCGGAAGGGCACATTTCCTCCATCACCTTTCGCACTGGCCTTCTGGACGCCCATAACAACATCACGGTTGACACACCCACCCGGTTCAGCCTCGAGCCGATGCAAGTGTCCAACGCAATTTACGAGAAGCCACTCTTCGAGCGGAAACTTAAGGAACTCAACCTGGCGGGCGGCTTTAATGAGCAGGTTCTCAAATGCCTGGGGGACACATTCACCTTGGATGATCTCCGCACCTGCGTCAGTCTCGAAGTAGCTCGACTCCACCTGCCTGACAAGGAAACCAAAACCCTTGCCCGGCAAACCCTGATGCTGGCCCAATCGAACTACGAAGTGCAATTTGCGCCCGACTCACGTTTGTCCGAACGCGTGTTATTCCCCGCCACACCCTCGCAGAGCAACGGGATCGAGGACGCCCGCTTTGTTCTTTTTCAAAACGATGACGGCACGCGGACCTATTACGCCACTTATACGGCATACGACGGCAAGATGATCCTGCCGCAGTTCCTCGAAACTTCCGACTTTCTTTATTTCAAATTTTTCACGCTCAATGGCCCGGCCGTCGAAAACAAAGGCATGGCGCTATTCCCCCGCAAGATCAAGGGGCGCTATGCGATGCTGGGCCGGCAGGACGCCGAAAACATCTACGTGATGTTCTCCGACCATCTGCACTTCTGGCACACCATGCAGCTTGTTCTGGAGCCGTCGTTTCCGTGGGAATTCATCCAGTTGGGCAATTGCGGCTCACCGATCGAAACGGAAGCCGGCTGGCTGGTGATCAGTCATGGCGTGGGACCGATGCGGAAATATTGCATCGGTGCTTTCCTGCTCGATCTTGACGACCCCACCAAAGTCATTGGCCGCCTGCGTGAACCCCTTATCAAGCCCAACAAAGAGGAGCGCGAAGGCTACGTCCCCAACGTCGTTTACTCCTGCGGCAGTCTTCTGCACGGCGGGCAACTGATTATTCCCTATGGGATGTCCGACTACGCCACAACCTTCGCCACGGTGCCGCTCGACGAAGTATTAGCCGCGATGGAATAGTCCTACTCCTGACCGGCACACTTAGAAATCCCCCTCCTGAACCGGCCTGAGCTATTTTGACCAAACACGTGAGCCATGCTGAACAGACACGCAAATCACCCCAGGGTATAACAACTGTGCCTCGATCTGCCAGGAGGGCTCTGGTGGGAGGCGGATGTCAGGGGAAAAGTGAAATGTTCGCACGAGCAGTGGTCATCAAGGTACAGCCTGGCTGCGAGGTGGAGCTTACCAGGACTTTCGAGCAGGAAGTTATTCCGCGATTCCGCAAGGAAAAGGACTTTCGCGGCCTTCTTGCCTTCACCGTCCCGGACGGGACGGAAGCCCTCTCCTTAAGCCTTTGGGATCAAAAGGAGAGACGGGGAGGATTCTGGACCAGAAGCTTTGGCGCCTTGGCGGCCCTGGCCAGAGTCGCCCTGGGGAAACCGTCCGTTCAAGTCTGTGAAGTTGGGAATTTCCCCTTACCCGCCCTGGGGCAAGCAACCGACCCAGGAGAAGGCATCGAGGTGACGGGGGATCTAAAGATCTATCAGTCGGCCTTGCGGCCTTTCCAAGTGGCGCCCGCTCATGCCACGTTGGGCCGAGGTTTCCCGATGATCTGGTGCCTCATAAATTCATTTCATTTGTAGGTCCGACCCAAGAACGCGGGGCAGAATCGAACGCCCCAAGAAAGATTGAGGTAACTCCGATGAAAAAGTTGTATCAATTCAAAGTCGTAGCATTAATCTTCTGCTTGTGCCTGGTGGTTTTAACGGTTCTCCCCAGCGCTAAGGCAGACGAGTGGAACCACAAAACGATCGTGACCTTCGACGCGCCGGTCGAGGTTCCGGGGGTGGGTGCTCAGACCTTGCCAGCCGGTACCTATGTTTTTAAGCTCCTGGATTCCCCCTCCGATCGCCACATTGTCCAAATCTTCAACCAAGCCGAAGACCATGTCTATACCACCATCCTCGCCATCCCCAATTACCGTTTGAAGGCAACTGACAAAACGGTGATGACGTTTAGAGAGAGGGCAGAGGGACAGCCGGAAGCCATCCGGGCGTGGTTTTATCCCGGACATGAATGGGGCGAGGAATTTGTTTACCCCAGGGCCAGGGCTTTGGAGCTCGCCAAGATCGTCAATGAGCCCGTCCTAGCGACGCCGATCGAACTGCCGGCGCCCGCCGAGACCTTGGCAACGGCGCCGGTCGTAGCCATTACACCTGCCGGAGAAGAGGTAGCCGTAACGGAAGTGGTTACGCCTCCGCCGACAGAAGTAGCTGCCGCAGAGACACCTGCCCCAGCAGCGGCCCTGCCGCAAACCGCCAGCCACTTGCCACTTGTGGGGTTGATTGGGCTAATGTCGCTCGGCGCGAGCCTTGGGCTCTTGTTCATTTCGAAGCGAATTGTTTGAGCTGAGAAAGTGTGAAGGCCTGCGTGGACCATCCACGTGGGGGGCCTAAGGAGGACGCTTCGGTTGCTAATTCGCGGGCCGGGGTGAAGCTGACTGAGCGCCGGGTCGTGAGAGGGGGGTGGTACGCGGAGAATCACCTCCCCTTCACGGTCGAGCGCGGAACTTCAAGGAGATCGACCTTTTGCCAAATGGCCGGAATCGAGTGGAAGGCGATGGGTAACCTGGACTGAGGATGTCATAATGTTCTTCATCATCTATGAATATGCCGCTTGCTTGCTCGTGGCTTTGATCGGTGGGACGCTGCTTTTTACGGCTACCGCGATGTGCGTCGTGCTCTGGGAGGCAGGCGGCATTACGTGGCGGAGGTGGCGAGATCTACTCACACCCGGCGCCAATTGGTTGATGGGAAGATGGACGGCGGAACCTCGCGTGCCGTAGTCACGATGGCAGTTGCTTTCGGGGAGGTGCGGGATGTCGCCAGCAGCGGAGTCACCCAGCACGGGAGTACGTAAGGGAGAGGCAAGCGCCACTACGAGCCGATGTCTGGTCGCGCTGGTTTTCTTGCTTACCCTGCCCAGTGTTGCCCGCCCTCAAGAAGCTTCCACTTCCGAGCTGCGCCCGATTGCCCCGTACAAAATCAGCGTGAATGTTTCCAGCGTGGTCTTGCACGCGACCGTGGAGAACCACCAAGGCGCTCCGGTTTCGGGGCTCGGGAAAGATGACTTTCAGGTCTACGAGGACGGCGTGCTGCAACCGATTGAATATTACAGTCATGAAGATATTCCGGTCACGGTGGGCTTGGTTTTGGACAACAGTGGAAGCATGGGACCCAAGCGTGACGAGGTTATCGCCGCGGCCATGGCGTTTGCCCGCTCCAGCAATCCCCAGGACCAGATGTTCGTCGTCAATTTCAACGAGCATGTTTCGTTTGGCCTCCCCGCCAACATGCCCTTCACGGACCAAACGGCGCAATTGCAGGCTGCTCTGTCCAGATTCAACGCGAACGGCGAGACGGCGCTCTACGACGCTCTGGCGGTTGCGCTTGAACACCTGAAGAAGGGGAATCGGGACAAGAAAGTGCTCGTCGTGGTGAGCGATGGGGGCGACAACGTCAGCAGATACAAGTTGGGTCAGATCCTGGCCATGGCAGGGCAGTCCGACGCCATCATCTATACCATTGGAATCTATACAGATGAAAATGAGGACAAGAACCCCGGCGCGCTCCGGCAACTCTCGAAGGCCACGGGAGGCGAGGCTTTCTTTCCGCAGACCGTACCGGACGTTGTCCCTCTCTGTGAACGAATCGCTCATGATATCCGTGAACAGTACACCCTTGCTTATTCTCCTGCGAACATAAAACAAGACGGGGCCTATCGGGTCATTCAAGTGAAGGCCAGGGCGCCGGGCCATGGAAGCTTGTCCGTCCGCACCCGTGCCGGTTATTACGCACCCTCGAAACCGCAGGCCTTACCCCCCACAGCCGGCAGCCAGAGCAACCGGCCATGATGTTCAAGATTAAACAGCAGCCGACGCGACTGGCCTTGTTTGTCCGTTGGGCCCGCTTCTTCTTTCTTGTGGTGGGCGTCCTGGCGCTGAGTTACTGCGCCGTCGTGCTGCTCGACCGATGGGCCTTTCAAGCTTATCAAACCTGGCGATTTGAGCGCGCCTTGAAGGATGCGCAGACTTCTGCCCGGGCCAATCAACAGCCTGGTTCGTCTCCTCTTCCCGCTCAAGCGGAAGTGGACCGTGCGCGCGCTGTGAGTTTTGGCATTGATGGCCTGGCGGGTTCTCCGTTGGGGCGAATCGAGATCAGCTCCGTCGGCCTTGGGGCGATGGTCATGGAGGGGGTCGATGGAAGAACATTGCGGCACGCGGTCGGGCATATTCCCGGCACCCCGCTGCCGGGTCAACGAGGCAACGTGGCGCTGGCGGGGCACCGGGATACGTTTTTTCGCGAACTGCGCAATATTCACAAGGACGATGAAATCACCTTGACCACGCTGCACGGGTCCTACCGCTATTGCGTGGACTCGACCCAGGTAGTCGAGCCCGAGGACATTCAGGTGCTGAGCGCTACGGCTGACGACATCCTCACCCTGGTGACCTGTTACCCGTTCTATTTTGTCGGCCCCGCCCCCAAGAGATTTATCGTCCGCGCGCATCGGGTTTCTGAGTAAGGGGTGTCCAAGGCAGGGGAAGCATTCAATGTGCGCGGGTCAGAAATCCAAATTGGAAATTCCAGCTAGGGAAAACGGTGAGGGACAGTTTGGCTCAAGGGCTTTCGCGCGATGCTGAATATTAAGAAATTTCTTTTGCCGGTTGATGTCCCGATGGCTTCACTGGTTGTGATTCATCAGGCTGCGGCATTGGCGCGTCATTTCAATTCTGAGATTGTGATGCTGCACGTCGCGACAGCGCTGCGCCATGCCGTCGGTGTGCCGGAGGACAGCCGCAGCAGGGGACCGCACTCGTCGGCGAGTTTTCGTTGGCATAGGGTTTTGGTGGACCCGATATCGTGTTCCGACTCGTAGTCGACGCGCAGGAGAATCGGCTTTGCGTCTCTCGGACCCACCTCAGCGGCCTTTCCAGCGAACCAAGACCCGTAGGCTGCCGTCAAGCAGTTCCGACAGGCTCATAAATTAGATTCCTGATACCTGCAAGGGCGAAGACATCCGCAAATATCTGGCGGACCTCAGCGAAAGCTACCGCAGGGATCGCAAGGAGTCGCCATGCACAGGAAGTGTTAGTCACAACCATCTTCCTCCTGGGTGTACGCCCGCAATCGGCCTTCCAAATCGCGAAATCCGAAGAATCAGTACGCTGTGTGGCGTCTGCTGCGACTGGGCACATCTGCCCGCACTTAGTGACGGCCTGAATGCCCAACAGTACCGTTAGAAACCTGCCCGCCCTTCCTGTACACAATGGGCCGAAGGCCCAAAAGCTGTCGATGTCACCGAATTCCTCGTACCGTGTTGCAGAAATGAGTGACACTTTTTGTGCCGGGGCGGAAGGACGAGGCTTCACATGATGTGGAAGAATCAGCCAGAGTTGACATTGGCACCTCACTCATGCACATTGATGATTCCTTGGATTTCGAATCATCGTGCCAGTGGAATCCGCAGAAGCGATACTCTATTTGCCGATGCGTGCGTCGCAGGGAACCCGATCTCATATACCCTGGACCCATCATTGGGGGACAAGCCATGGGCGCGGGTGGCCGACGTGTGGTAACTCGCGAGTCACGCTCCGAACTGCATTGAGGCCATGGCCTCCGGAGGATTCGAACAAATGTCGACTCCATCACTTGGCCCTTCGCTCCCGCCTGCCGGACAAAGCTCGACCCCTCGACCCCGAGCTTCGCCGATTGCCAGAATTGCAGTGAGGATGACGTCGCCACGGAATATGCTTTTCTTGATTCTCGTGGTGGTGTCCCTCTTTGTATTCCGGGTACCGCTGACGGTCCTTCTGCATTACTCCCTACGCGGAGAGCACGAGTACGACAAGTACTCCTATACAATCGTGATCCCAATCATAAGCATGGCGCTCGTGTTTCTCGAAAGGAGCAAGATTTTCGCGCGTTTCCAATACTGTTTTGTAACTGGAGTTGTTCTGCTTTTCACCGGAGTCACGTTGAATTGGTTCGGGGGGCGGGCCTTGCATCAACTCGGTGCGGACAACTCCCTTTCGACGAAGATTCTCGCACTAGTGATATTCTGGCTTGCTGGATTCATCCTCTGTTATGGAACACAGGCATTCCGGGCGGGAGCGTTCCCACTTTTGTTCCTTCTCATGACGGTGCCTATCCCTGATTCGTTGCTCGACAAGCCCATTACCGCTGTACAATACGGGTCAACCGAGGTGTGCTCTCTGGTCTTCAGCCTGTCCGGGGTCCCGTTTCTGCGGAAGGGATTGGAATTTTTCTTGGCCAACACCGCGATCGAGGTGGCGAAGGAGTGTAGTGGGATTCACTCAACCTTAGCCATCTTCATCATCAGTCTCATTGCCGGCCACCTTTTTCTTCCCTCCCTTTGGAAAAAGGTCGTACTGGTTCTTTTCGCGTTGCCCATAGTGTGCGTTACCAATGGCTTGCGAATTGCCAGCCTGACGCTGCTCGCGGAGTACGTCGACCCAAGCTTCTTGCACGGTAGTCTTCACCGTCAGGGAGGCATGGGTTTCTTCCTGCTCGCCCTGTTACTCTTATTTGCAATTCTTCAACCCCTGCGAGGGAGGGCAGGACCGCTCGAGCAAAGCGTGAACCCTCCGCAGAGGGGAGATCAAGCGAGCACCTCTCCTGCCAAGTGACATTCTACAATTTTGCCGGGCCCGCAAAACCCCTCAAGAACTCCGTGGCCGTCGGTCGATCCAGAGGATGGGCGGCAAGCGGGCGGGGTCATTGAGCTTCAGAGGGAGAAGGGGGAGTCAGGATAGGGGAATTCCGGCCTGAGAAACGTGTACAGGCACACCCCATCGTTACGATTCCAGCCAAATGGTGGTGGACCCCGCGTGCAGCTTGACAGTGCAGAGGGTGGGTTCCTATAATTTATTTTGTGGTATGCTTGGGAGTCGACCAGCACCGGCGAGCGGGAATAACTCAGTGGTAGAGTGCGACCTTGCCAAGGTCGAAGTCGTGGGTTCGAATCCCATTTCCCGCTCCATAAACTCCAGTGGTTAGTGACTCGTGGTGAGCGAAGAGAACCATCCTTGCCTGCCACGGGCCACTAACCACTAGCAACTGTTTTCATCGGGCGCGGTACCCAAGTGGTAAGGGAGAGGTCTGCAAAACCTTTATGCGTGAGTTCGATTCTCACCCGCGCCTCCAACCTTCCTTCCTTTTAGCCTGATCAAGTTACCCAACGTACCATCTCCTCTTCGACCCGGGAGGAGAGTGATGAATAGGATAGCGGATTGGCCATGATCTCACGCCGACAATTCATTTCTCAATCAGCCCTGGCCGTAACAACGACGCTTTCGCGCGGCGCCCGCCTTGACGCCCAATCCGGACAAGTTGTGGACCCCCTCCGGCAGCGCTTGGCCGATGACCCCCACAGGCCTCAGTATCACTTTCTATCCAAAGCCAATTGGCTGAACGATCCGAACGGACTAATTTCTTGGAAAGGGCATTGCCACCTTTTTTATCAGTACAGTACAACCATCTTCCCCCAGGGGCCCAAGTGTTGGGGCCATGCGCGCAGCAAGGATATGGTGCACTGGGAACATCTCCCGATGGCTTTGGATCCCACGCCCGGTGGGCCGGACAAAGACGGATGCTGGTCAGGATCCGCTTTCATCAATGATAGTGTGCCAACGGCGGTCTATACGGGAGTGTTTCCCCAAGTGCAGTGCCTCGCCACAGGTGACGATGATATGATCACTTGGAGGAAGTTCAGCGGAAATCCGGTGGTCGGATCGCCACCGGCTGGCCTCGAGGTGACGGGCTTTCGCGACCCTTCAATTTGGAAGGAAGGGAAATCCTGGCTGATGACGGTGGGCTCTGGTTTCCAGAACCAGGGAGGGGCGGTCCTCCTTTATGCCTCGAAGGATCTGGCGCACTGGGATTACCTCCACCCACTGTTCACTGCTCCCCCCTTTGAGCGACGCGGTTCTGCCCGCGCGAGCCCCTATGAACCCATTGGCGCCGGCGACATGTGGGAATGCCCGGACTTTTTCCCCTTGGGGAGGAAACATGTTCTGATGGTCTCGACCCAGGGTCGCGTCCATTATTTCGTGGGAACATATTCCGATCGCAAGTTCCAAGCGGAAACGCACGATTTGATCGATGGCTCCGGGCTGCACTATGCCTCGAAGAGCTTTGAAGATGATCGCGGGCGAAGAATTCTGTTGGGGTGGGTCAGGGAGGCGCGGTCCAAGGCTGCTCAAAATTCGGCGGGCTGGTCCGGGGCAATATCCTTGCCACGCGTCCTGTCGATCGATCCGGACGGTGCGCTGCAGATGGACCCGCTTCCGGAACTCGCCCACTTGCACGGACGCCATCATCGCATGGGGGATTCGGAAGTTGCAGGCTACCTTCCGGCGCCCCACATCCAAGGGAGTTCGCTGGAAATCCAGTTGTCGATGGAGCTTGGTAGTGCAAAAGAGGGCGGGGTCAGCGTCCGCCGTTCTCTGGACGCGGTGGAAGAAGCCACGATTTCGTACGAAGCTGCGACCCAGAATATTGTCCTCGCCACGGGGCGATCCAGCCTGAGCCCTGATGCGGGCGGCAGGACCTATCGGGGGGCTTTGAAGTTAAAGCCCGGCGAACCTCTGCGTCTCACGGTTTTTGTGGACGCCTCGGTGGTGGAAGTATTCGCCAATGGCCGGACATGCTTGACCGGGCGAATTTATCCCACAAGAGGGGACAGTCTGGGAGTTGGCATTTTCGCCAGGGAGGGCCAAGCCCACGTGAAATCATTTGACGCCTTCGAAATGAGAGCGATTTCACGCGATCGCTTAACCACCTGAGAGCGTTCACCCGCGGTTAGAGCATATGGGCGGAATGGAGGGCCACTGCGGCCCCGCCCACAATCAGCGCAGCGCCAATGAAAATCATCAGGAAGGCCTGGAGGCGCAGGCTCCCCTCGAGTTTTTCCTCGGACTTCGTGGAGATGAGGTAGGTCTTTTCGTTCTCGCCTTTCTTGATGAGATTGCGGTCGCCCTCGTCGGCGGGGTTGGGATTTTCCGTGCAAGTGCCGAGCACATGGGTGGGGCGGCCGGCGGGTAGGCAATATTCGGTGAAGCGGTATGCATGATTTCCAAAATCCATGCTGATGCCGTCCGAACCGATCGAGACCCCGAGCATTTGCATCTTCTCGGCGATTGCCAGCCCTTTGTCCATCATCTTCGCTCCGGGGATGTTGGAACCCTGGAGAGCCGCCCGCGCCTGGCTAAACTGACCGTTCAGATAGGCCCGCAAATGCTCGTCAGTGGGAGCCGGGACGCCGAGCGATGGGTCGACCTTTCGTGGGGCGTAGCCGATGGAGAGCAAAGCGGGCGGTCGGAGTTCACCAAAGAAGGCTTGCGGCAGGTTGTACTCGGCCTTTTGCGGATTCACCAGAATAGATCCCGTTTCGTCTTGCAAATAGAAGGGAACTTCCGCTCTTTCCTTATGCGTTTCCTCCCACGTTTCCTGATTGTCTCTCTTCACCTTCTTTTCCACTTTCACTTCGTAGTAATAGCATGGGACTTGAGTAAGCGGGCTGGTTAATGGCTGGCCGCCCGTGCTTGTCCCGGCAACGTGGGACAGTCCCATGGACACGCTGCGGATGGGGACCTGTGGGGTATCCGCCAGCAGCCTGTACTCGCGATACTTAAAGAAGCCCACGAAGAACAGAATCACGCCGACCACCACCAGGGCCGCCGGGATGATAGGGGAAATATGACCGCTGGAGGCTGCAAACGTCAACATCAGAATGGACATGGGTTACACCCCTTATGTTTTGCGTGTCGTTGTATTCACAGAACTTGCAGTTATCCTACACGGGCACCACGGTTTTGTCTATTACTTCCCCCGTCAGCGGTTGTACGGTTCGGTTTCGATGGCGGCGGCTACTTTCTTCCTAGCAGCCGGATGCGGGCAATGAAGGAGTGTCCCAGAGCTCCTGAGTAGGTAAGGAAGTGAGGTGAGTTGATGTTGGAATCGACAACGGAGAAATTGCTCCGACCGGTGATGTTGTCCACGCCCGCACGTATCGCCCATTGGAATCCAAAGATCGTGAACCGCCGCTCCAAACTGAAGTCGAGGGAAAAGTAGGTGGGGAAGCGCTCTGAATATGGCGCGCCCACCGCCTCCTCCGAGTTATTCTGCAAACTGAAGGGAAAGCCGGTGCGCCAATCGAGGGTGTAAGCTGCGTCGATCTTGTGAGTTAAGGGAAGCCAGCCATGGGAAAGTAGGCGGTTGGGCGCGTCCCAGGGCAAGGGTCCGCCAGCCTGCGGGCTGAAGAAAACGTTATCAAGGTTGTATCCGAAGTCGGCGTTGGTAAGCGCCCGCGAGCGCGTGTACGAAAGGAATACCTCGTGATTCTGCTTGAAGACATGGCGAAAGGTCGCGGTGGCGGCCTCATAGTGGTCGCGACGGTTGTTGGTCAGGGTGAACTGTCCGGAGAAGGGGCCAGCGGGTAAAGTGGAGGCGCCGGGATTGATGAAGGTCCAGATATCGCGGGCGCGCCGGTCCACCAGCTCAAGTTTCAAGTAGGTGGTCCGCGGCAGTTTCTGTTCGAGCGCCACGCTGGCATTATCGACGCAGGAGAAGCGCAGTTGGCTCGGGTTGATGGTGAAGGTGCTGAGTACAGGTGGCTGAAGCAGGTTCACGCCGGTGGAGTCGTAGAAGGCGTCCGTCCGCGTGCCGGTGAGCGAGCGGGTAAGGATGTCCAGGTTGCTCGCGTCGCGATAGACCCCGACGCCCGCGGAAATCTTGCTGTCACCATTGCGTTTCAGCATGAAAGTGGAGGCGAGGCGTGGGGAGGCCACCATGCTGGGGACAATCTGATCCGCATCGAAGCGCACGCCCGGCTCCAGCAGCCACCTTTGGGTTATTGTCCAGCGATCCTGCGCATAGCCGCTCTCTTCCACGTCATTGCGTGTAAACGGCGGGGCGCTGGTAAAACTGACGCGGCGCGAGAGCGTGCCGTCGGCGCGTTCGACCTGATAAGGCTGTCGGCTGTATTGCTGATAATCATTAAGGCGATCGAAATCGACGCCGAGTTTAACCTCATGCTTTCCGGCCCTGTGCAGGGGCGGCAAGAACGCGTTGCCAATGGCCTCAGTGCGCCCACCCTGGCCGTGATTGGTGAGGTAGTAATTGCCGCTGGTTCCGTTGGGCGTGACGACGTAGGTCTGGGTTCCCATGGGCACCAAGCGTGTGTAAAAGGTGCTGGTGGCCACACCCGCCTCCAGCAGCACGCCGTTTTGGAAAAGATGTTGATCCTTGGCGTTGAACAAGTAGGCATTCGTGGAGTACCGCTGCGTAGTGGAGATGGGGTCAAGCGGGTCCAAGCCCGCATGCGGAGAATAGAGGGAGTTAATCAGCAGACTGACCGTAAGATTGTTATTCTGCGCCAGGTTCATCTGCACTTTGGAAAGGTTGCTGCCGCGCAAGACCGCGTAACGGTCGGCGTTGGCGGGCAGTTCGTTATAAATGGTCTGGTCGTATTCCATCTCCGCCGCGTCCATGAACCACGCCTTGCCGGGGCGGATGGGGCCTGAGGCGATGCCGCGCGGCGTCCAATTATTCACATGCAGGCCCCGCCGGTCTTCCAGACCGGGAAAAGGATCGGTGCCGGTCACGCGCCAGTGGTCGTCGCCCGTACCCGTCCGCAGACTGATGACGCCGCCCGAGCTCTTGCCAAACTCCGTTGAGTAACGGCTGCTGGCCACGTCCACGGAGCGCAGGGCGTCCACGCTGACGCGGGTTTGGAAGGTGCCGGTGGCGGGATCGGCGACATTGAAGCCGTCAATCTGGTCGTACACCTGGCGCGTGCTCGCGCCGTCCACATGAAGTTGCCCCGTGGAATCCTGAAGCACGCCGGGCAGCATGGGCAGCGCATAGCGAATATCGCGAGACACGGGGTAAGGCAAGTCAATGATCTCTTCGCTGTTCAGCGTTTCACTCGCCTGGGTTTTGACGGGGTCAATGGCAGGGGGCGAATAGACCACGTTCACTTGCTCGGAAAATTCCCGGATGTGATTCAGCGTGATCTCCGCGTTGGCCACCTCTCCCACCGGGATGCCCGGCTGTGTGACCGCGAAAAATCCCTCTTTCTCGATGTGCACGGAGTAGTCGCCCGGAAGGAGGCCGGAAAATTCCTTCCGGCCGGCGTAATCGGTTTCACCGCGCACGGCCGCCCCCTGCGGAGGAGTCAGCGTAATGTGCGCCGAAGGAACCGCTGCGCCGTTCTCGTCCACTACCGCCACGTGCAGTTCCACGCCGGCTTGGCCGTTCACCGGCTGCTGGGCTGGAGGAGCCGCCGCCTCTGCCACCGCCACCGACAGCCCCAGGGCCAGCAACACCCAACCCGGCAGCATCGCCAAGGTAGCAAGCCAAGCGACGAATCCCGAGATGGTCTCCCGCTCTGGGATTCCTCCACGCATAGAGGCCATTCTCTCTCACAAGGGGGCTTTGGGGAAGCCCTGCCGGCGGATCCTGTTGAAGGGGCCACAGATGGCCACGACCTAGCCGATGTAGTGCGCCGTGTCTGGCACCGAGCGCCAAACTCCGCCCTCCAGTGTGTCGGCCGAATCAGCTCGGCGCGCGCGCGCCCGGCGGGGCGCCCGCGCCATCAAAAAGATGGTGCAGTGTTTGGAGCGAGACCGTTTCGAAGCTGGGAACAATCAGATCGGCGTGTGTTCTGCGACGGAGATCCTCTGCGGAAAAAGTGGAGGCAATGGCGACACATTTCATTCCGGCGCGTTTGGCGGCTTCGATGCCGACGAAGGAATCCTCGAAGGCCGCGCAGCCGGCAGGGTTTACTCCCAGCCTATCGGCTGTCTTCAGGTAGATCTCAGGGTCGGGCTTGGGGCGGGAGATATCGTCACCTGTCAGCACTGCGCGAAAGTAATCCCGCAGCCCAAGCGCTGAGATGAGGAAGGTCACGTTCTTGCCCATGGCGGCGGAAGCCACGGCCATGGTGATCCCCTGCGCGCGGCATCCCGCTATAAAACGCTCGACCCCGGGAAACGTGCGGGCATGCGGGCCGATCTCCCTGCGGAAGTTTTCCTCCAGCTCTTCACTGAGCTCGGCCATTTGTTCGCCGGTGAGGTCCCCGCCCAAATACCGGCGAAAGGTAACATCATTGGGAGGTCCCAAGACAATCTTGGGTAATTCCGATTCGTTGAAGGGAATGCCGTGCGCCTGGAAGAGATCAATCCACTTGCGAAGGTGGAAAGGGTTGCTGTCCACCAACACGCCGTCCATGTCGAAAATAATTGCCGCGGGGAGCAATAGGTTTTGACTCATGGAATCCACACGCATCCAGTTTAGCAGATTGTCCCGAAACGGTCGGCGTGGCACAGAGGCACCCTTGTAAAAAGCTACTCCACTGATGCCTTTTGACATCATGTTCAGCAAGGGTTAGGCTTCAGGCGCTTTTATAGCGAAATGCCCCAGGAGGTAAGCATGGCAAGATTTTCTTACTGCTTTAGAAGTATGTTTGCACTTGTGTTTGTTCCCCAACTGAAATTGAAGACGCGAGCGAAAGCCCGCGGTTTGCGATTCTCTCGCCGCCAAGTCGAACTTTGCATCTTGTTCGTGTTGACGGCAATGCTCCCTGCATCGGTGAAGGCTGCGACGCCAAACACCTTGAGCGGGATGATTGCCACCAACGGACAAGCGGCTTCGCTCATTGTCGTGGGTAACCACGCCAGCCCTTCCGATCGGTTCGTGGCCGCCGAGTTGCAGCGTTACATCGAAGTGCTGTCCGGTGCGAAGCTGGCGTTGATCACTGCGGACGAAGTGAGTCGGCAGGCGAAGGGCCTGAGTCTTTTGCTGGTCGGCGGGCCCGAGGGGAACGAACTGGTCAGTGGCGCAGCCCAACGCCGGCAAATCAACTTTAGTGGATTGAAACCGCAAGGCTACCTTTTGCGCCGCATCACCCTCCAGGGCCGGTCAGCGCTGGTCATCGGAGGCAACGGCGAGGGCGGGACGATGTACGCGGGCTATGATTTTCTGGAGCGGCTGGGGTTCGTCTTTCTGCTGACTAAGGATATTTTGCCGGAAAAACGAGCTGAGGTGCCGCTGCCGGCGCTGGACGAGCGTGTCGAAGCCGCCTTTCGCCGACGCGGGGTGCATGTCGACAATTGCTATCCCAATCAGACGATGTGGTCGCTGGCGGACTGGCAAAGAACCATCGATCAGATGGCCAAGATGCGAATGAATTACCTCCAGGTATTTTGGTTCCCCAACACGCCTTGGCTGACATACGAATATCGAGGCGAGAAGAATTTCCTGGGCGACGCTTCCGTGAAGGAGAGTGGCTACATGCTCTGGCGGGAGTCGCAGGGATCGTTTCTGGTCAAGGACCTGACAGTTGGCCGCGAGCACTTCAAATACCCGCGCATTGCCCCACCCGAGTTGCAGGACGTGGAAACGCCCGAGCAGGCTTTCGCCAAGGCGCAGGATTTGCTCCGCGCCGTGATTGCTTACGCTAAGACACGCCACATTGACACCTGGCTGGCGATTGATCCGGTCAGTGTCCCGCCCAACCTGGGGCGCTTCGCGGGCAATCGCGCGGGTGACCTGCCCTTTCAGCCGATTTTGGGAGGGGCATACATGTGCCCGGACGACCCCGTCGCGCACGAAATCAACGAGAGCCGCATGCGCAGTCTTTTTGCCACCTATCCCGGCGCCCAGGGTTACTTTCTCTGGTTCCCGGAACTTTACCCCGTGTGCGACGACCCCCGCAGCCGCGCCTACACCTTGCAAGAGCGGCCCAAGATTTTCACGGACGAGACTCTGCACTGGAAGCCTTATGCCCGTTATGAGCGTAACGCCGACCGCGTGGTGGATTCCGACGTCGGGTCCTTGGAATTGATTCGCAGCGCGCTCGAGGCGCGGGACCGCATCAATCCCCAGGCGCAAGTTGGCATCGGCGCCTTTGGACGCGGTTTCGTTTATCCGCTGATCGACAAGATGTTTCCCAAAAGCGTGCCGCTTACCGACATGATTTCCCGCGGCATTTGGACCCCCATGGGCGTTCCCATGGGCGATTACGGGGGCATGGGCGAGCGAGAGCGCACCGTGATCACGCGTTCTGACGACGATGGCAGCATGCTGGGCATGCAGTTCAGCGTGAACATGTATTACAAGGACCGCACCTTTGAAGGCGCTTTGGAAAACGGCGTGACGGGGCATGCGACGCAAGTGAATCGCGCGCGCGGCATGGAGCAGAACGAAAGATACATGGCGGAAGGAGGCTGGAACCCTCATCTGACCCCTGACGAGTTTTATCGCGCCTACACCCGCCGGATTTTTGGTGAAGCCGCGGCGCCGGAAGCGCTGAAGGCGTACCAGATCCTGGAAGAGAACGAGGAATACATGAGCTGGACAGGCCGGGGGAATTTCCCTTGCTGCGGTCTGCCCCGCGAAATCAGCGTCATCCGGCCGTATTCGGAACAGGGGAACCCTTACGACGGTCCGACTTTTGCGGGCTGGGCAGGGCTTCTCGATGTCGCGCGCGACGAACCCCTTTACTACACACATTCCGCGGATCTGCTTCGCCAGGCATTATCGCATTTTGAACAGGCCGAAAAGCTGGCGGCGCCGGGCAGCCGCGCCGAGCTGGATTACCTCCGGAACAAGACGGAAGCTTACGCTATGCACTTGGACACCCTGGTCGTGCTGGATAAGGCCTATCTCGAGTTCGATGCGGCGTTCCGGGCCCGGGCAGGGAACAATGCGGAATTCCTGCAAAAGTTGGATCACAGCCTGGAAATGTTTCGCGAGGCGCATCGCATGTCAATCGCCATGGCCACCAAGTTCTCCGAGATCATCGACGATCCCTCCGACCTCGGCGTGCTCTACCGGATCAACGTTTGCATGATCGATGGCACGGACGTGGTGGAGAAGTTCATGCAGAACATCGACGACTTCCACCACGGAAAGCCATACCTGAATCCCGTGCCCCTGGAGAAGATCTTCATGATTTCGCCGCGCATTCAAAAAGGGCGGCTGTAAGGTGTGGTTTGCTGTCAGCCTTAACGTATGGATGTGGCACAGGCACTCCTGCCTGTGCCCAGGGCTGATGCCGCGCGGCGCCCCTACACGCTCGGTCTGCGCCAGCCTGCCGGAGAGCTGGGATTTAGGATTTTGAAAATTTTGCAACCGCGCAATTTCCCTGACTTTCCGCTTGACCATTGTGGATATCCCACAAATCCCCAGTGATAAGGGCGAATCCCCACTCGTGAAGGATGTAACTATTTCATTTTAAATAACTTGCAAGAGAGGCCGGCATTCTCAACGTCATTTTGTCCGCACATTCGCCACATGGGCAAATAACGTCAAGCAGAGATTCTGCCTTTCGTCAGAATTTTGCTGGCGCGGGCGCAGGGTGCAGGGTTCCATACCGCGAGAGAGAAAGGGTGCCAAACGTGTGAAAAATTACACACTCTCGCGCAGAGACGCTGAGGCGCTGAGATTTGGAACAGGCAACTCCTTTATTTTCTTTTCGGCCTCTGCGTCTTTGCGCCTCTGCGCGAGATGATTTTGTTCGTTCTCGAATTCCTTAACGCGTTCCCGACAGCCTTCCTCCGATGGTTGTTGTAGGGCCGCGCGGCGCTCGGCCTCGGCCGAATGCCATTCGGCCCTACAGAAGGGCGAACGCCGTTCGCCCCTACATTTCAGGCTGCGGCTCCGCCGCGCGTCGCTATGCTTTCAGGTCGCGCAATAACCGGTCGAATGATTTGTGGTATAGGTCGTGATCTTTCCAGGTCAAGAAGTCGCCGATGTGGCGCGTGCGGCGGAGGCTGGCGGCCCAGGCTTGATCGGTTTCCATGACCGCGTCATCCAGGCGGATGGTGAAGAGGACCAGCTTTTTCTGCCTGCTTTCTTTCTCGAACGCCGCTTCAACATCTTCCTTCCTGCGGGCGGGGGATTACTCGCCTGCTGCGGCGAGCACCTTGGCTTCGAGAGATGGGGCAATGAAGAATTTACCCTTCTCACGGAGGGATTGGATTTCCGGCTTGAGGGCAGGAATCTGACCCTCCCGCTTGGCTCGCAGGAGGATGCCGAGCACGCCGATCACCTGAAGCCCCGCTTGGGCAGCAAGTTCCCGGCCTTCCTGCTCATCGATGATCACCACATCGGCGTGCAAATCAGCCGCCAGCGCAATGGCTTCGGCTTCGCCGCGGTGCAAATGCAAGGAGAGGAGACTGAGAAGAGGGGACGCTGCCGGGGAGCCGCATCTTACCCACCCCTCGCCGAGCGCGTCCTGAATCGCCGCCTGCGCCACGGGGTCGGGATGGGCGCGCAGTTCTTTCAGGACAGAGTCAGGGATCCAGATTTCCGAAAGCTGTAATTTGAGGAGGTCGAGGCGTCCGATGACGGCCAAGTTTGAAAGGGGAGACGTGTTACTGACGGCGCGCATAGTCGAGATCTTGTGTTAGCTCGTCTTCCGTGTAGTGCCGCGGAATGTCACGCTGGGCCACAAGGTCGGCAAAGGCGAATCGAGACGCTTCCGCGAACTCGCTGGCCTTGCCAAAAGAGAGAATCCCGCGAGCATAGAGAGCCAGCGCGAGCTCGGTTCGCAGCCGAGGCACCACCTCCGGCTCCGGCAGCCGGAGACTCTGGGCAATGGATTCGGGTATGTCGAGATGAAACGTCATAAACTCTGCTCCGTCAGTAAACGACCGACGCTCTACGCTTACTCTACCGCCGAAGCCGCGGTTTGTCACCCCGAAAAGCAGATTGGCGCTATGCGCTACCCGCTCAGCCCCAAAGGGGCGCAATAACGAAGCCCGGGCCAACGGCCTGGGTTTAGATTACATCGCGATTTTCCCCCAGCCCCGAAAGGGCGGGATACTGCTGGACGCGCATGGAATTGCCTACGACGAGCGGTACGTGTGGGATTGAAGAGGATTGTTTCGCCCCTTCAGGGCTCGGGTATCGGTGTGGGTCCCGTTGACTACCCGCTTTTGGAGGCTTGATAGGGGCGGTTGAGGGCGTCGAGGAAGCGGGGGAAGGCCTTGACGTACGTCGCGAGATTCTCCCATCCGCGGAAGTCCCCAATCACTTTGCTCACCACATCGGCCTTGCGGGGGTGATCCCACTCATCGAAGAGGTAATCGTCAATGCGGATGGGGAACAACACGCTCCTGTGTTCGCGGTCTTCCTTCTGCAAGGCGCGGTCGATTTCGCGGATCACGGGTGGGCTCTGGAGCGAATTCTTGGAGCAGATCACCACCGGCTTGTCATAATGCCGGATGGCGGTGTCAATCTCACCCCACATCGGCTCACCCCACTTGGCATTTTCGTCAAACTTCCAGCAGCGGACGTTCTTCGCCTGTAAGTCAGCATAAAGCCGCTGCGCGAAGTCGTCGTCTTGGGGCGAATAGCTGTCCAACCGGGAATAAACGGTCAGTCGGCGATGGGCAGCGGGCGCACCCTTATCCGTGTGTCTTCGAATACAGCGATGCATCCGCGGTCGAGGTCCACAGATAAGTCGCTGAGGTTTGCCAGCAGCAACCGTATCTGAGGATCGGGTCGATGTTGAGTCGAGAGTCGAAACAGGATAATGGAAGGCTTCGGGGTTTTTCGCAGAGCGAGGATCGTGCCAAAATCGGTGTCGGCGGAGATGAGGATACGCTCTTCCCCGGCGGCGCGTTCGAAAATGTATTCGTCGGCTTCGGCCGCCATGCCGTAATCACGTACATGCGCCGCGTCGTGCCCGGCCTGCCTCAGACCTTCTGCCACCTCCGGCGAGAGTGCATTGTCGCCCAGAAACCTCAAGGTGCCGGCACCAGGGGGATTTCGCGCTCACGAACCGCTTCGGCGGCGTATCGCAGGGCCTCGCGGATGTCGTCGCCGGTAAGGTCGGGATAGGCTCTTAGAATTCGCTCGTCGCTCATTCCATCCGCAACCATTCCCACCACCGTGGCCACGGGGATTCTCAGCCCCCGCAAACAGGGCACCCC
>JBEKNU010000102.1:0-23961 GCA_049522495.1 Terriglobia bacterium | reverse complement strand
GGTCCGCGATCTGGTGGACAAAGACAAAATTCAGATCACCGGCCAGAGCTTCATCGAGGTCAAGCTGAACTCGTTGGAGAAGCTTGCGTTGCGCGCCAAGCAGGTCGTGATCCCGGTGACCTTGAACGAGCAAGTCCCGCTCAATTTTTTCCAGAACAATCCTCCCCTCCTCCGTATGGCCGCGGAAACGCTCCTGGCCACCCTCGCCAACCCAACTTCCGCCGCGGCCATCAACATGGCAAAGGAACATCTGGCGAAAATGCACCTGGACGAGACAGTGGGAGGAAAGGCCAAATCCGCCCTCTATTTGTTGTACACGGAATACCGGGTGCGGGATCCAAAGTCCGCTGCGTCAGAACAGTTTTCGCAATCCGGTACGGGCTTTGTGGTGAGTGCGGATGGGAAACTGCTGACCACCCAACGCGTGATCGCGCCCTGGAAGTTCGACCCGCAAGTGGACTTCCTGATCGAACATCAACACCTGGAGCTAGATAAGGACAGTGTGAAGACCTATGCCTGGCCCGCGGGCGCGCAAGTGACGGCCGCGGACGGTCAGCCGAATTTTCAATCCGCTCTCAGCACCGAAAAGCAATCCGTAAAAATCCTCCAAACCCCGCCCGATGAAATGGTCCAGCAGGATTACCAAGACCCGGATTCCGGGGAGAAGGCCACGTTGCACCTTCACGCCGAAGGCTTGTCGGACCTGGCCGTATTGCAGCTTACGGGGAAGGGCTTTCAGCCCCTGCTTTTGCCTGACCCGGCGGCCAGCCCTGCCGCTAATCCCAAGCTGGTCTTGTGCAGTTATCCCTTCGGCATAAGCCAACCTCAAATCGCCCCGCGCCTTCTCAGCGTGCCGGTGACCCTTGATGGAAGCACGCTGAAGATGGAACATAAGGCGGATCCTGGTGAATCCGGCGCGCCTTTGCTCGATGGAGACGGGAAAGTTGTGGCAATGGCGACCTCGGCGAACCAGTGCATCCCCATTCAGGCCGCGCAGAAGCTAATCCCATGAGACCTACCCTCAGGCAGTATTGCTCTCTTCTTGGCAGCATGGTGGTGGCGGCGTGCTTTACGGCAGCGCCGCCTGCTTTCTCCCAGCCCCAGGAAGGCTTGGTGGACCAATTAAAGCAAAAGCTTTCCAAGACGGGGGTGTTTTTCCGCGCTGACGCCCCGCGCTCATTGCGAAATTCCGGGGATGTCTATCTCCCCATCTTCGTGCAGATCATCAACGGAGTCGAGCAGGAAGCCCATACCACGGGCTCCGGCGTCTCCAGTTATGTTAAACGCGACCCGTTGAAACTCCAGGGGGTTAACGTTTTCGTCAAGCCCAGCGGCGCCCGGCACCAGTTCACCACGGAGCCCTTACTATTGGGCACGAGCAAAGAATTTTCTTTCGACGCGCGGACAGACGGCCAGCCCCTGGCGATTCAAGACCGCTTTAAGAAGAATCTGGAAGTCCCCCGGGAGGCGATTCAATCTTTTCTCTCCACCCGCTTTCTGGGCGGACCGTTCGCTTCCGTGGACTTCCGGGTTTCAATTCGGGCCGTGGATTGGCCGGACCAGGATTTTTATCTTCGCGTGAAGCTGAACGTCCCACCGCTTCCGCAAATCCCCAACTGGTATCGCGGGGACATTCATTACCACAGCGGCTACACAGACAATCCCGCGGAACGCGGATATCCGCTCGACGTCACCAAGCAAGCGGCAATCCAGGCGGGGCTGGATTGGTTGCTCTTAACCGATCACTCCACCGATCTTTCTCCTGACCGCTATAAAGAGGAACTGGAAGACGTTGAGAAATTCCGCGACGGGCGGTTGATGCTGATTCGGGGAGAGGAGGTCACTGTCGCTTCCGGCAAGGACGCGGTCTTGACCACCGTCCATATGGTAGCGGCGCCATCCCCCGATGACCCCGACAGAGGGTTCCCCGATCTCAAGAACCCCGACAACACCGTGATCGTATCCGGCGACGGTTCCGTTTCCTATCCGGCCATGCCCATCAAGGACGCTCTGGCGCGGATTGCCGCAGCAGGGGGATTTGCCTACGCCGCCCACCCGTTTGACCCCATCAGTCCGGTCATGCGGGGAGGGAAATGGGACCTTGACGCGGATTTCCTGGCGCCGGACGGAAAACAACTTCAGGCCGGCTTGGCAGGTCTGGAGCCGTGGAACCGCGCCACCCTGTCCACGGCTGACGACATGCGCGACCCGTTTTGCATACGGGCCCACGAGGATGCCAACGCCTGCTTCCAACCCGACCCCGGCGCCGACCAGTTCACGCGCCTCGAGCAAGGCATCAAGGAAGGATGGCAACCGCTGCTCCAACGCGGCCTCGGGCCGCGGAGTGATGGAACCAATGCCCCGCTCTTCAAGACCTTTCTCGCCGCCGGTTCCGACGCGCATGGCGACCTGGACTACGAAGCGACCATGGACGTGGTGGACTTCCTCGGCAAACCTTCGCGCGGCCTGAATGGATATGCCGAGGACAACGCGCTGGGCCGGATTTTCACGGTGGTTTATGCGCCTGCCGGGATGGGACCACGGGGTGAGAACGTCCTGCGCGCCCTTCGCGAAGGCCACACCGTCGAGAGCAATGGCCCCATTTTGATCGCCGGTTTCGATCGTAACTCCAATGGCTCACTCGACGACCCCGAGGATGTCGGTATCGGACAGGAGATTTCCTGCCCACTCAAGTCGCTGCCCGCCTTGCAACTCCGCTGGGTGAGCAGCGAAGAGTTTGGGCCCCTTCAATCCCTCCAACTGATCGTTGGGACGACTGCAGGAGAGTTGCCGCCCGTGGAAGTGCCTGTGCCTTCCGCCAAGGCTCTCGCCAGCGACGGCCTGGTTCCCTTCGACCTTCGCCCGATCCTGAAGGAAGGATCGCAGAATTGGATATATATCCGAGGGGTGGCAAGCACACGAAACAGTGCCAATAATGAATTTCGCTGCTATACTAACCCCATTTGGATAAAGGCCACCGGCGAGTAAAGCCGACCCAATTCGAGATGAGCATAGAATATGACCCCTGACGCAAATGAACAAGGAACCGTACGGTACATGCGCTGCGCATCCTGCGGGAGCATGAACCCGGCTACTGCGCCCACCTGCGCGCGCTGCGGGAAGCCGCAACACGCGGCGGGCACGCCACCCCCGCCCGCGACCCCGCCCGCTCTACGCGCCCCAGGCGCACAGGCCGTCCCCCAGGTAATGTGCCCGAAGTGCCACAAGTCCTTTCCTCAAGGAAGCAAATTCTGCGGGTACTGTGGAACCCCCCTGCCCGCAACTGCCGCCCAGATGGCGACGCCCCCAAGGCCCGTCGCGCCGCCGCCAGCGGCCCGGCCCGTGCCTCCACCTCCACCACGCCCCGTGGCTCCGGGCCCAGTTCCGCCGCGGCAGGCGGTTCCTCCGCCACCACCTGTCGCCCGGCCCGTGCCTCCACCCCCAGCTCCAATGCGGCCGGCGGTTCCTCCGCCGCCTACCGCCCGGCCCGCGCCTCCACCTCCACCGCGCCCTGTGGCTCCACCCCCGTCGACTCCCCCGGTGGCCAAGCCGGTCTCTCCCTCAACACCGAGCATCCCGGATTCGGCCATGGGGGGAACCGTAGTTTTTTCGGGCCTGCGCGCGGCCTCACGCATCGAAGCCAAGATTTCCGAAAAGAAACCCGATGGAACAATGGGCAGGACGGTGCCCGTCGCGAAGGAGACGATCATCGGTCGCGAGAACTGCGACCTGACCTATCCCCAGGATATGTTGCTATCGCCTCGCCATGCTTCGGTTGCCATGCGTGAAGGCAAGCTGGTGCTGAAGGACCTCAACAGCCAGAACGGATCCTTTATCCGCCAAAAGGAGGATACGGAACTGACTCCAGGCGACGTTTTCCTGCTGGGGCGCGAACTCTTCCGCTTCGTTACCCAGAGCCTTGACGAATCGTCCAACAAGGAGTCCGTTGAAGGTACGATGGTGTGGAGCGTCCCCAAACTGCAAAAGGGACCGCTCACGGCCAGGCTTGAGCACATCAAGTTGAGTGGTGAAGTTGTAGGGGAGTTCAAACTCGATAAGCCGGAAACCACCCTGGGCCGGACCACGGGCGACCTGGTCTTCAAGGACGATCCGTACATGTCCGGATCGCACGCCCGCATCGTTGCCCAACCGGGACGCTTCGTTCTCCAGGATCTGCGCAGCCGGAACGGTGTTTATCGCCGCGTGCGCGCGGAAACCGTACTTATCGACGGCGACGAATTCTTTATGGGAGAACAGCTTTTCTACGTGGATATGAAAAATGCGGGATAAGATCAATCCTGCCGACTTTGCCCACAACCCCGGTATCGCCGCCGTGCCGCCTCCCAGCGGCCTCGGGGACCCTTGGTTGTCGCGCTGCCAGCCCTAGTGCGGCACTTGCTTCAGGGCTTGCCTCTCAATCTCAGGAGCGCGCGTCTTGATGTAATTGTCCATGATGCGGGGGAGTTCAACGTTCATCCTGGCCACAAAACTGTCCTGGGCCTTTTGCAGCTTCGCGTCGATGCCTGCCGCATCCTGATTGAGCTGCTCCATCTTCTGCTGCAATTGCTGTGATTGCTCGAGGGCGGTCCCCATCATTTGCTTCGCCAGGATTTGCCGCAAGCCGTCGAGCTCTTCGCTATTCCGGGCAAGTTCTGTTCCCACATAGAAATTCGCGAAGATCGACAGCAAGGTCATCCCCAGAACGATGTAAAGCAGGTTGCGAACCGTAGAAAGGCCATTGTCCATGTTGACTCCTCGAAATCAGTCCGAAGTCCGAGGTCCGGTGTCCAAAACTGCGCCCTCTGGAGATTTGGTCTTAGCTTCCGACACCGGACTCCGGACCTCGGACTCTGGTCTTTATTTGACGTCTTTGCGTTTCATCACGACTAGAATGAGCACGGTCATCAGGAGAGCGTAACCTGTCATGATGGCGAGATACGGCCCTTTGTCATTCCAGAAATTCGAAGGGAGAGGGAACAATGGGGCCGCACCCCTCTTATTGAGAAATTGGTCCGCCGGCTGTTCCAACCCTTCTTCAAGCTTTTCCACATCGTCCGGATGCAGAGAAATCGTGATGGTGTTGATAATTTTATAGGCGTAGTCCTGCGTGGAATGTGCGCCGTGCACACAGAGGTCGGACAGCGCCTCCAACCCCCAGCGTGAAATCGCCAGGGTTGAGATCCAGCGTATAGGCGTCCCCATGCCGTCTACCGGGGCCGGAGTATACTTGTGGAAGTACTGCATGGTTTGCGGCGTGGGCGTGGTGGCGCCCACCACCAGATGTCCGAACCGCCCCCCTTCGGCCTTGGCTTTGGCGGCGTCTTCTTCCGCCAGAGTTTGCTTCAACCGTTGTACTTTGGCTAGCGCCGGAGGCTGCGCAAACATCTTTCCTTCAATGAGCTGCTCTACCGTGATGGGAATAATTGTTTGAATGGGGCGAACCGGCAGGAACAGGCCGCAAAGCAGGAGCTCCGGAATCAGGATCAGGGGGAACAGCGTCAAGGCTTTTTCCGGCGTCGTCACCAAACTGGAAATCAACAATCCAATCAGCGAGCCGTTTGCCGCCACCAGGAACATGATCAGAATCGCCGCGCCGGCTTCCGGCAGGTTTAAAGAGAGCGCGTGATTGATGAACAGACAGATGAGCACGACCGAGAAACATTGCACGAACGCCACGAAAGACAAGACGGCGAGTTTCGACAGGATGTACGACGGAATCTTCAGACCGGTCTGCCGTTCCCGCCGGTAAATAGTCTGTTCATCCACAATTTCCCGAACGGCATTCGAGCAGCCGAACCAGAGCGCCGAAAACATCGCCATAAAGATGGTCTGCACCTGGTTGGGCCCGCTCGCCATTAAGGCCACGAGCAAAGCCACCAGGGGAGCCTGGCCGAAGAGCAGAAGGGTCTGCGCCCGGTCGCTGAATTTCAACTCCCAGGTGCGTTGCAGCATGGTGGTGAACTGGCGCAGGCTGAATCGTTTTTCCTGGGTCGGCGCCTGACTCTGCGCGCCGCTGGCCATGGCCTGCTCCGCCGGAATGTTTTTCTGCGGCTCCACCACCAGGCTCTGGTACAACGCCGCGCTCTGAAATCGTTTCTTCAACTCCAGCGCATAAGGAACAGTGTTGTTATCCGTCAGGTCGTCATAAACGTCGGGAGGAGTTTCCGCCTTGAAATACTCCAGGAATTTTGTTCCCGGACCATAGTAGGCCAGCCTTCCCTGCACGAGGACAACAACCTTGTCGAGCACCCCGAACGACCCGAGCAAGTGAGTGGTGATGACGATGGTTGAGCCCTGGTTGGCGAGCTGCCGGAAGAGCATCATCATCAGCGTCTCCGTCCGGGGGTCCAATCCGGCCGTGGGCTCATCCAGAAAGAGCACTCCGGGCTTAGGGAGAAGCTCGATTCCCAAACTTACGCGCTTGCGCTGGCCGCCGCTCAAGGTGGCCACCGGGTTGTCCCAGCGCTGCTGGTCAAGTTTCAAAGTTTCCAGCATCTCTTCCACGCGGCGGTTGATTTCGTCGTCGGAAATGTCATCGGACAAGCGCAGTTTCGCCGCGTAGTAAAGACACCGGCGCACCGACAATTGCCGGTGCATGATGTCTTCCTGCGGGACAAACCCGATGGTGGATTTCATCGCGTCCAGGTTTTGATACAAATCCGCCCCGTTGTAGAGCACCTTACCGGAAGTGGGCTTGACAAACCCGTTCAGCGCGTTCATCAGCGTGGTTTTCCCCGCGCCGCTTGGCCCCAGCAGGCCGATCAGTTCCTTCGGCTTGACCACCAGCGAAAGATCATCCAAGAGCAGTTTGGGCTTGCCCGTAGTGCGGTCGGTCACCTGGAAATTCAGGTGCACGGAATCCAGCCGCACCACCCGGCGGTCAGGAACATGGGTCAGGGCTCCGCCATGAAAATGCAACTCCGAGGGACCAATCACCACGCGGTCCAACTCCTGGAGTTCGTGGCGCTTCACCCGAATTCCGTTCACAAAGGTCCCGTTGACCGAACCCAAATCAACCAGCAAGCTCTTGCCGTTTTGTTTGACGATTTCGGCGTGTTTTTTCGAAACCACGGGATGGGCGATTACCACATCGCAGCCGGGGTCGCGCCCAATGACCAGATGGTCTCTAGTCAGGTCGATGTTCTCCATCTTAAGCTCCGGCTCCAGGCCGGAGCGAAAGATCAGAGATTTGCCGCTATAACGGCCGAAGGTTATGTAATCACCGTCGTGGAGTTCGGCAGTTTTGACGCGGATTCCGTTGACAAAGGTGCCGTTGGCGGATTTGTCGGTCAGCTCGACATTGCCGTCTTTGAGCGAAAACTGCGCGTGCACGGCGGAAACGGAGGCGTGTTCCATCACCATCTTGCAGCGCGCCGCGTCGCGGCCCACCACCAGGCCCTCGTCCGGTATGTCCTCGCTCTTTACTGCGAATTTGTCAACAATCAGCTCAACGTGGGGGCGGGCCATGATATCCGTGAGCTTGATGGCCACGGTGCCGCCCGCGGAGGTATCCGCCTGCTGCGCGGCGGAAATATCCGCCTGGCTGACGAGGGAGGTGCGGATCTCGCCATCCCCCAGATCAGTTGTCGCCTTTCGCGGCGTCACCGCCACAGGGGCTTGGACAAACGATTCCACACGAAACTGATGCTTGCCGCCCGGACCAAAGGAAACCTCATCGTTGGGCTTGAGAACCGCTTCCTGAACCCGCACTTGGTTAACGTACGATCCGTTGGCGGAATCGCGGTCGCGAAGCACTATTTGACCGGCTTCGTTCAAGCCCACCCAGGCATGCTGACGGGAGATCTGGTCATCCGCAAGGACGATTTGGCATTTCGTCTGATCGCGGCCCACGATAAGACCCTTGGGGGTAATACTAAATGTGCGGCCGGAGAGGAGTCCGGAAGTGGCGATTAAGCGGAAAGCGGGGGGAGCGGGGCGGGGAGCGGCTACCGCAACCGTGGCGACGGGTTCCGCACCACGCTTCGGCCCCGTGGGCATGACCTTTGTGGGGCCGGCCGCCTCCTCCACGCCCATCGAACGGCCGCAAACCCTGCAAAAGAGATATCCTGCCTCATTGACTTCGCCGCAGGTTGGGCATTTCATGGTCCAGACCTCAGCTTGCAGTTCTCAGTTTTCAGTACTCCGCCTCCGGACGGGCAAGTCCGGAAGGCCAACTGACAACTGACTACTGACGACGTCCTATGTTTGCGGTTTGAAATCTTCTTCGTTGAATTCCTTGCACTCGACGGGGGTCCCGGAATCCAAGGGAGGTAGTCCTTGCCCCGAAAACTCCGCGATGATCATAGTGATGTTATCCGTCCCACCATTGGCGTTGGCCTTCTCGATGAGGGCTTTACAGTTGTTGGCGAGCCCCTCCCCTCGGCCGCCGATTTCCAGCAGATCCGCCTCAGGTACCATGTTATACAAACCATCACTACACAACAGGATTCGGTCTCCCTGGTTCACCCGGATGTAGGTGACCTTTACGTCCAGCGTCTCACTGCTCCCGACCGCCTGAGTCAGAATGCTCTTCCGGCTGTCCTTTTCCGGATCAGCCGGCAACTCGGCGCCGATGTCCTTCAGGTAGTTCAGGAACGTCTGGTCGCGTGTCAACCGGGTAAGCTGTTTATTACGAATCAGATAGCAGCGTGAATCTCCCACCTGTCCAATAAAGAGGTACTGGCCGAAAAGGGCTGACGCCGTGGTTGTGGTTCCCATACCGCGGTAGGCAGGATTGCCCAAAGCCTTCTGAAAAATGATCTGGTTGGCGTACTCAATGGCCTCGCGCAAGAGGATTACAAAGTTGGCCTCGCTGGCCGTCCCCAGTGACTTCAGGTTGTCATACAAGCGCTTGGGAACCGTGACGGCAGCGAGCTGGCTGGCCACCTCGCCGCTTGCTTCGCCGCCCATCCCATCCGCCACCATGAACAATGACCCGAGCGGACCTAAATCATGCTCGCGGAGTGAGGATGAAACGCCAACTTCTCCCGTCGAAAGATTGCAGATGACGAAGTTATCTTCGTTGTTCTTGCGGACGCGACCCATATCGGACATCCCAAACAAGGTCACGTGAATGGCCTTCGCATCACTACCCGTTGTCTCGGCCACGGCCCTCACCTTCCCCCGGTGGCAGTCACTCTCAACCCTAACCTCAGCGAAACCGTTCTTTGCGGGTAAGCTCCAACTTGAGAATCAGTCCGAACTCTACCCGAAAGGGATTTCACCTTTGCCCCGGTACCTTTCCCCGTATTTAGACAGTCACGAACACCCTATTTCGCCAGGATGCTGGGTCTGTTGGAATGAATGACTATTCCTTCTTACCACACCCGCCGCCGCGTATCAAGCCAGTCGATAATTCCTTCGCTGCCCCTTGCCTCGCAGGCAAGAGTGAAGTCAAGAGCAAAATCTTTCCGGCCAGGCCCCCACTCCCTTTAACCGAGCTTTCCCCATCGCTCGGTAAGAATTCCTACCGCGGGCCCGTGCGAAGTTCATGGACGATCTGCGCGGCCACGCTGCGCGCGCGCTCCAAGTCCTGCGGCGGCAGGGAGATTGCCGCCACTTTGGGATGTCCCCCGCCCCCATAATGCTCGCAGATGCTCGCCAGGTTAGCAGCCTTGGGGGCGCTGCTCCACGGGTTGCTGCCCACGGCGATCTTGATCCGCTCCTTCGACGAGCTCAGTCCCACACAATAGACCGCGTTGGGAAAAAGATAGTAAGGAATGAATTTATTGAAACCCTCCACGTGCTGGTCCGCCAGGTCAAAGAAAACCACCCCATCCTGCAGTTCGGCGCGCCCGCGAATCAGTTCGATGGACTTCAAATGTTGGGCGTAGAGACCTTCAAAGGCTTTCTGGATGTGCGGCAGGGCGACGATTTCCTCCAGCGGCCGGGAGAGAAGCTCCGGAATCAGGCGCACACAAAAGTCCGGTTCGCTGGTCCCTTCGATGACCAAGGTCAACTGGGTGGCGGGCTCGCGCATTTCCACCGCCGTGCGGATGTCCGGATACTGGGCTCCGTCAATCAAGTCCGCCCAGTGGACCAAATCCTCCAGGTCGGGTGCCTGGAAACCAAAGTGTTTGCCAGTGATTTCGGCGATGAATTTGGTGCAGGAGCGGAAGTCCGGCCCGTAAAACTTCTTGCCGCTGTGGTCTTGACGGAAATGCTGGGCGTCCGCTTCCGTAAGAAAGGCACTCTGGTGATGATCAAACCACCACGTCAGGCGGTCGGAGCTGGAATACTTGAAATCGACGATCACGTTCTCGTCTGCGTCGAACAATCCCGCATCAAACAACTGCCCCGCGCGGTGCATCATGCCGCGATAACGGAACTCCGCCTTAGCATCGATACACTGCCGGTAGAAGCGCGTGAACACGGCCGCCGAGCAGGCGCCGTCGAAACACCGATCGTGAAAACAAACCAGAACCGCCATAGATCTTGAGGATGAGGTGACAACTCCCCCTACGCCCGGCCTCATCAACGCGAGCGAAACCACCTAAAATGCATTCGCTGCCTCTAATTGTCAAGAGGAATTGCGGAGGGCAGATGTTGCAGGGCCGAACGGCGTTCGGCCCCTGCAAAAGCCAGGGGCGGCCCCAGCGCGCCGCCCCATAGATGCCGAGACGTGGTGCTTCGTGGGCGGAGGCTTATAGGCCCGCTTGCTTTGCGGCCAAGTCCCCGATGATCGGAGCTCTGAAAAGCTCGTTCTGATAAGCCTTGTAAATCAGGAAGGCCCAAATGCACAGGAACCCCAGATGGATAAGCAGGCTGATCAAGAACATGATCCCCGCCAGGAAACCCATCGACACGAGCCCCAGAATTATCGAAAGAATCGCCCACACAATGCTGAAGCCGATTATCACCACGCTGAAGAAAATCGACTGGAAGGCGTGGAACTTAACGAACTTGTCATTCTTGTAGGGGTCCAGCACCAGGAAAATGATCCCGGTGATGAATCCCAGAACGTACGCCAACGCCCCCGCCACATTCGAGGTCATTCCGGTACTCGCCGCTGAAGGCGCCGTACCCGGCGCCGCCGGGGCAGCGCTGCCCACCGGCGCGCCGCACGAACCGCAAAAGGTAGTTCCCTCAGCCATTTGCGCACCGCACTTCGCACAGAATGCCATGCCCTTTTCTCCTTTCGCGGAATCCCAGAGCTCGGAACGTCGACCGCCGCCCTCGGATCAGATACACATGCCCCCGAACTCGGTCTCCGCTTGCTGTGAGGAAGCTATTGACAACCGACAAGCGAGCTATTCCTACCATAAAGCCGCTAGCGAAACAAGCAAGAAATGCGCTTGCCCGTGGGGAATGGCGCCCCGGGCCAATGGCAACCCTCTGCCGCGCGACACGGCCGGCGCCCGCCCTTCCCCCCGCAACTCGATTACCTCGCCAGTTCGACGGTGTGCTCACCCCCGGGAAGTTGAAAATCCGCGCGGCCCTGCTGCACGCTCACCTTACCCCCGGGTTTACCGTCAATTCGGAGATTCAATTCCCCGCCACCGAATTCCAGGGTAACGACAACCACCGGACGCGCGGCTTTCAAGCTGAAGGTCAACTGTGACGCAGACGGCTGGTAATTCCTCACCACCACGCCGGCGTTAGCCTCAAAGCGCTCCTGCCCATCCCGCACAAGCGCAGTTTCGTTCGGACCCACGGTGACGTCGTAGGTGTGATTCTCCCAAAGTACGCGGTGGAAATCTCCCTGCGCCGGCGGGTCGAGAGCGCCAAACCGCAAGCCTTCCCAGGGATTCACATCGATGTACTGTTCCAGCGGCGCCAGACAAAGCAACGCTCCCCAAGTGTAGTGCGTGGACGATTCGTTGCCCGTCGAGCCGCCCCATGCGTAATACTCCTCGTCATCGTGCTGGTTGGTCCGCCAATCATCCATGAAGAGGTCGTAATTCTTCTGCGCGTATTCCAGCGCTACCTGATCGAACCGGTAACGATTGATGCCCTCATAGAGCATGTAGTTGGTCGGCCCCCAAATGTCCCCGCGCCAGTAAAACTGGTCGGGGAATGCCGGATCGTTCCGGGCAATCGTCGGCGCCACGTATTTGCCCCAGAATTCGTGGGTATTGAGCAGGTGTTCCTTGATCATGCGTTCCGCCTGCTCGGGCGTGGCGATGCCGGCGAACATGGGATAGAAATTCGTGGGTGAGAGGCGATTGGAAAAGCGCCCGTCCCAGAAGCGATTCTCGTAGATTCCGTCCTTATCGTTCCAAAGCTTGTCGCGCACAAGCTGCTTCATGTGCTCATACTCGGCGGCGAATTTCCGGCTGTCGTCCTCCTTGCCCAGAATGGCAGCGATCTTCGCCAGGCATTCGGCGTCCAGGGTGTAGAGCGCATTCAAGCCCACGTCCGCGAGGTTCATCGTGTAGGTGTGCGGATCGTAGCTTGCGTCGTCGTACATGGGACTGTCGTCCATGCCACTTTCAAACTTGGCATCCTGAAGGTTTCCACGCCCGCCCACGGAGGCCGTCGAACCCCGGTCGCTGCCCCACTCCAGCAGGCCGTCGCGATTGCCATCGCGCCAGGGTTGCCCGTCCCCGCGGTCGCCGAGCCACCACTCGTGCCACTTTTTCAAGCGCGGATAGGCCCACTCCAGCAAATCGCGGTCTTCGCGCCGTTGGTAAACCTTCCAAACCACGTACGAGCCCACGGGCGGCTGCGAGCGGTCGGCCGTGATCCCATTCCCCGCAGAAATATTGGGTACCAAGCCCGTATCCGTCTGCGACGATAAAATCGCGTGAATGCCGGCGCTGGTTTGCGGTTCGTCCTCCAGGCTGGTCAGGAGCGCGCCGAAAAAGCAATCCCACTCCCCCACCACCCAGCCGCCCCAGCCATGCGCCCAGTTGCGGCTAATGCTGGGAAAGATTAGGTCAAACTGGGGGGCGTAGAGAGTATTCCAGAACATGGAATTGCCGATGGCCTCGGGCGCGCCTGCAAACAATCCGCTGACGGTGGGGCGGCGCGTGGCGTAGGCCTCGGCTTTGTCTTTGAGGATGGCATCAATCTTCCCCGCCGCCAGCAAGGCACTCGCCTGATTCAGCAGCGATTCCTTTTCCCATCCGATGACGGCCACAAAGTGCAGGGGTGCGGCATCGGCAAACTCCAGCGCGGCCGCTCCCAGGGGGAAATCCTTGGAGGTGGGCGCCACCAACGGCCGCGCGCGGCCCATCACAGACTGCAAGTCGGGGAGAGAGCGAAAAGCCCCGCTGCCCATCAGCGGCCGGTCCGTCATCACCACCAGCCGTGCCACGTGGTTGAAGACGTTGTCGAGGTAGGTTTCACCGAGAATGGCGCGGCGGGATTCATCCACCGCGTATGTGCCCGACGCTCCTCCGGCGAAGTTGGGGAAATAGGTCTCCAGCCCCACTTGCAGCCCTTGTCCCCAGTTGAGGCGGCCCACCACCGTGGTGTCATTGATGCGCGACCATTCCAGCGTCACCGGAGCTTCGTGGGCGGGATGCCGCCAGCTTACCCGACAGTAGGAAGCGTCCGGAGCGTGCGGACCCACCTCACTCACCGCGCTGAAGATCTTCTCCCCGTCCAGGACGCCACCCCCGCGTGAGCCCACGCGCAGACCAAAGGAGATTTGCTGCTGGTGCGCCTTGGCCATAAAAGCCACGCCGTTCCACGCGTCGGCATCGAGAGCCTCAATCACCACGCGATCAAAATGCGGCTCGCCTTGCGCCCCTCCGCGCTCTTGGGCAAACAAGCCGGGCGTAGAGCAAAGCACCGCCAGCCATGCGAGAACAAAGAGCAATCGGTTATTCGTGATTTTGGCAAATCGGATGAACCCCATACGCACCCCTGCGTGATCGATTTAGGAGGGCGGTAGGATATCGCACGTTGGACTACTCATTCCGAAATTCTTCGCGCGCAGGGAAGAAAAGCCTCACCACAGAGCGCACTGAGACCGCAGAGAAACGTCCAGGGGCATGGGCGGGAATGAAAGGCAATTGATCGTCCCGCCAGCCCGATTCGCGGGCTGGTGGGGCGCCGTGGGAGGAGTTAACTGTAGTCAAGAGCCAGAAGGAGTCAGCCATTAAACTGACTCCTGGCTCCTGACTTCTTACTTACTTTCTTCCGTACACCGGGCCGTAGTTCGCGCAGGCGCGGTAATCGCCGCCCTCGGGGTCGTGGGTACCGAAGTGGGTCCACGCGCTGGGCCGGAAGATTCTTTCTTCGCCGACGTTATGCATGCACACGGGAATGCGCAGCATGGACGCAAGGCTGATGAGCTTGTCGCCTGTGTGCCCGTAGCAGATGGCCCCGTGGTTGGCGCCCCAATTGTTCATAACCGAATAGACGTCACGGAAGGGTCCTCTGCCGGTGAGAAGCGGCGCAAACCAAGTGGTGGGCCACGTGGGATTGGTCCGCTCATCCAGGACTTTGTTGACATCCGGCGGCAGCGCCACGGTGTAACCTTCGACGAGTTGCAGAACCGGCCCCTGGCCCATGATCCAATTGATGCGCGCCATGGTGGCGGGCATCTCGCAGCAGGTCAGGAATTGTGAGGAATAGCCGCCCCCGCGGAAGTATTCCAGCATGGCCGGACCCCACTGCGTGGCATCCAGGCAGGCAGCGACTTCCTTGGTGGTAATTTCCCAGAAGGGCTTCATGAGGGATTTGCCGTCCTTGGTCATGCGCCCCGTGGCGTCCAGCGTGGCCGCGCCCGAGTTAATCAAATGGAGTATGCCTCCGCTCGCCTTTCCAGTGAGCTTGTGGCCGGACACGCGCTTCACCGCCGCCGGGCTCCAGTAAGTGCGCACGTCGGCGAAAATCTGCGCCGTGTCAGTGAGCAGGTGCCCAAAAAGCATGGTGGCCCCATTGAGGCAGTCGTTTTCCGTTGCGAAAACAAAGGGCTCGCGGATGCCGTTCCAGTCAAAAGATGAGTTCAGGATGGCTTCCATGAAGTCGCCGTTGGGGAAATGATCGGTCCACTGGCGTTGCCCCTGAAAGCCGCCCACGATGGCGTTGTGGCCCAGGGCCTCTTCACCGTATCCGAGTTCCGCCAGGCGCGGATTGCCCACCATTAGGTCGCGCGCGCTGATCGCCATCTTCACGGACGTTTCCCAATCGGCGTCCTTCGCCGCGCGGGACTTCTGAAGTTTGGGAGGATTCCAGTCCTTTCCTTCAGGGCAATGAGCCTTCACCCAGGCCATGGCGCGGTCGAACTCCTTGGGGTCGTAAATCTTCTCTTCGATGCGCCGGACGAACTCCGACATGTCGACGTACTCATTGCGCATGCCCAGGTAGTTCTGGAAGAAGTCCGCGTTGACCATGGAGCCGGCAATGCCCATGGAGACAGCGCCCAAAGACAGATAGGACTTGCCCCGCATCTCCGCCACCGCCAGGCCGGCTTTGGCGAATTGCAGCAACTTCTCCTGCACGTCGTCGGGAATCGTGGTGTCGGTGGAATCCTGAACGTCCTGCCCGTATATGCTGAAGGCGGGCAAGCCTTTCTGGTTGTGTCCTGCCAACACCGCGGCCAGATAGACCGCGCCCGGCCGCTCCGTGCCGTTAAATCCCCAAACCGCCTTGGGAATGAGCGGGTCCATGTCCATCGTTTCCGACCCATAGCACCAACAGGGTGACACCGTCAGCGACACCCCCACGCCCGCGTGCGCAAACTTGTCGGCGCAATCGGCCGCCTCAGCCACGCCCCCGATGCAGGTGTCCGCCACCACACATTCCACCGGCAGACCGTTGGGATGCCGCAGGTTCTTTTCCAGGAAATCCGCGGCGCCTTTCGCCATGCGCATCACTTGCCCCTCGAGCGATTCACGCACGCCCTTGCGGCGTCCGTCGATCGCCGGGCGAATCCCGATCTTCGGCAATGCCCCCCGTAACCGTTTCTGCGGCCCAACCATCTCCAGGTCATTCTTCTTAGCCATCGTCGTTTGCCCCCTCCATTGGGAGCCCAATTGTAACGCAAAGATGGGTTTTTGCATCTTGTATCATCGTTCTATTTTGAAGGTCGGACAAAACGGCAGATAAGGAACGCCTGGACGCGGCTGGAGCAGATTGGCCTTGGCAGGCCCACGTGTTAGAATCGGCGCGCATATCAAATCCATTCACGTGGTTCGCGCGGGAGGCAAGGATGGCCACTAACAACCCCCAAGGGCTCAAAATCCTATCTCTAATTCTCAAGCTAATCGGCGTGATACCTTTCCTTATAGGCCTTGGGCTTCTCGCCGGCGGATGGTTCACCGGCAGCCACCAATACACCATCCTGAAAAAGTGGCCGACCATCGATGCCGAAGTAGCCCGAAGCGAGTTGGCCAGCCACCAGGAGAAATTCGCCCATGACCCCAGTCCCACGACGGTGTATCAGGCGAAAATCGACTTTCGGTATACGGTCGGCGACCAACAATACACCACCCCCGCTGGTTCAGATTATTCCACGTCGAGTTATGCGGAGATGAAACAGAAAGTGGATACCTACGCTCCCGGGACGCATCACCCGATTCGTTACAACCCCGCTAACCCCAATGACATTCGCTTTGACGCCGCCTTTACGTTGGGATTCTTTATGGGACCGTTGATTCTCGCCGGCACGGGACTGGGGTTTACCGTCACCGGCGCGGCGCTGTTCTTTATTGGATGGGTGATCGGGAAGGCGAGGGTTCGTTGTCCTTCTTGCGGCACGATGGTCAGGCGAACCGAACCGACTTGCCCCAACTGTGGCACGGCGCTTTCACAAAATAGCGCCGGACGTTAGCCTGAGCTTGAGGCGCAGGGAAGCAAGCGCGGACCTGGCTAGAGAACTCCCGTTCTCAGTTAAGGAGGGGATTAAGTAGTAGTGCTTTTCCCGGTCAAAGGGGACGACCCGCAGACCTCCAAAAACAGGTTCGCGCCAGCCGGGCGTCCCTCCTGGCATATGGAGCGAAGCTTTGGAGTGCGTGCAGCTTGCTGCCGCTTTGGCCCCAGCCAGCTTACTGGCAGGACGCCGCACTCTGCCGCGCAAGTCATAGGCGAGAAGGAAATTGTGGCCCGGCTGTTACGCGAGCGCCAGGTTGACGTTCTCAATGGCTTCGTCAATTTCTGCGGTATTCTTGTAGCCAACGGTTACGCAATGGACGCCCGCGTGCCTAAACGCGTACCGCATCGCCGCTTGGCGGTCCTCGCGGGTCGTGAAAGTGCCTTCTCCCACCAGTTTCATGCTGATCACGCCCAACCCGTGTTTGCGAACCTGTTTCACATGCCTGACGACCTCGCTCACATTTCCCAATCCGTGCGTGTTGTAGTCCTCCGCGTCCATCTTCACGCCTTTCTGATTCATCCGGATCATCGCGACCTGAAGCCACGGGTTCTCCGGACACTGGCGCAAGGCGGGGAGGCCGTGCACCGAGGCGCCGTGTCCCACCACAGCATGTCTCGCCTGAGCTTCCAAGATGCCGTCTTGCCACCGCATGCTATCGGTCGGCCATGTGGCCGTGTGCTGCCAGTGCAGCAGCATGATATCGAAGTACTCGGTATTGGCGAGTTTGCGCAAATCGTCGATCTTCTGCGTCGGATCGATACCTTCATGCGTGGTCACCTTCGACATCAGACGATAGCTATCGCGCGGAATGCCCTTCAGCGCCACGCCCAGCATTCTGTGCATGTCGCCGTAAGACTCGGCGGTTTCAAAGAAGCGAATACCGCGGTCGTAAGCGTAACGGACCAGCCTGGTAAATTGGTCTTGCCCCAGCTCGCGCTGCACTCGCCCACCCAGGGTGCCGGTGCCGAAGGCCAGCCGCGTCACCTTTACACCGGATTTCCCGAGCGTTACCCAATCCCTCGCCGTTTCGCGCGCCGCTTTCAGCGGAAAGCTTCCAGCGCCGGCGAGCGCCGCCGCGGCAAGTCCCGTCTTCAGGAAATCACGCCGGGAATATTGAGCCATTGGTTTTCCTCCAAGAGGCCGCGTCTTCCCACGAGCCCGTCCCTTCTGCATCCTCGCGACGCGGATGAGTAAATTAGACCGCCAGCGAATCCGCTTGGTCAAGGACAAAATGTCGCCCTTGTGGCACAGGCACTCCTGCCTGTGTCGTTTTCCCTTCACAGCCAGGAGTGGCTGTGCTACCGGTGGTTACCTTAGCGCGAACCCGGACTGTCTTGCTCGTCATTCGTCCCGCTGCGGCGGGTCACTCATCACTTCTCTTGCTCGTCACTCGTCACTTGTCACTGGTCACTGTCCTTGGGGTGGTGCCTTTCGCGGTCAATAGGGGACGACCCGCAGACCTACAAAGCAGGCTCGCGCCAGCCCGCCACTTCTCCGTGTCCCCGCGGGGGTGAGTTGCGCTACAATAGCCATCAAGGAGTCAATCATGGCCGCGACCATCATCGTACGTGATCCGGAGATTCTGGGGGGAATCCCCTGCTTTCGCGGCACTCGTGTTCCTTTTCAAAACCTGCTTGATTACCTTGAGGCAGGTGACACCCTCGACCAATTCCTGGAGCAATTCCCCACCGTTACCCGCCCAATGGCCATCGAGGCGCTGGAGACCGCCAAGGACTCCCTTTTGACGAGGATCGGGTGAAGATCCTGTTGGACGAATGCCTGCCGAGGGACCTGCGGAAACATCTCGCCGGGCATGACTGCCAGACTGTGCCCCAGGCCGGTTTGGCCGGCAAGGCGAATGGTGAACTACTGGGGCTGGCGGAGCGATCCGGCTGGCAGGTTCTCTTAACTATGGACCGAGGGATGCCTTACCAGCAAAACCTCGCGGGCCGAACCATTTCTCTCATCATCATCCGTGCCACATCAAACCGCCTGCCCGACCTGCTGCCTCACGTGCCCGCGATATTAGCGGCCCTGCCCTCTCTCCAGCTTGGTGAAGTGATACAAATCCGTTGAGTCGCACAACGAGTTGATGAAGGACCACTGGGTGACTTTGCCCCAAGCATCCAGAAAACGCGATCTTCTACTGGTTGTCCGCCGGGGTGGTTAAACCTCCCAGACTTCCAGCTTCTAACTTCTAGCTCCTGCTCTTCACTCTTCACTCTTCACTCTTCACTGTTCCCCCGCTGTCCTGCTCGTCGCCCGCCCCTGTTCTTGTGACTCCGGACCCCGGACTCTTCTTTGTGCCCCTCGTCACTTTTCTTAGTTCTTGCCCGGTAGTGCTTTTCGCGGTCAAGAGTGAACGACCCGTAGACCTGGAGAACAGGCCTGCGCCAGTTGGGGCATAGCGCTTTGCTCGTCCCTTCTCCTGCCGTCGTTGTGGTACTTGTCGTGGCCGCAGGCATATGAACTGTCATGGTGCTGGCAGTACTGGTGGTAATGGCAGTGGCGGTGGTGATTATGTTGGTCGGGATTATGGAGATGATTATGTGTTTTTCATCCCCTACGTTTGGCCCGCTCTGCGCGCTCGGAATTAACTTGTCATGGGGAGGATCGGAGTGCTCGTGCGGGAAATTCATCTTGAGGAACTGGAAGTAGATATGTAAGGCATTTTGTTTCAATCGTTTGGTCGAATTCTGATTAGGCCCTAAAAGTTTGTGTTCATTATTTAGCAATGTTCATTTAAAATGAACACAGTCTAAAAGTCAACATTCCTCTCAAAGGCAGGAACAGGGGATGATGAAAATGGAGCTCCACGCGACCGAAACCGAAATCTTACAGACGGCCATTGCCGCGTTTCGCAAGGCCACCGGGGTACCTGTGCATTTGCAACGACGCGAGCCGCAGAGGCACGGGCATCGAGCGGATGCAGAACTGCGCTTTGCATTCCCCAAAGGGGAAAGGCGCTTCGGTGCAGAAGTGAAGCCAGCGCTGCTCCTTCAAACTCTCGGTCAAGCGATCGAGCAGATGAAACGGCTTCCGGGAGAAGCCCTCTTGGTAACACGGTATGTTAACCCGAACATGGCAGAGCGGCTGAAACAGATGGAAATCCCATTCCTGGATACCTTGGGAAATGCGTACCTCAACGCTCCCCCTATTTTTATCTACATGAAAGGTCACACGCCCCAAAGATTCCCAAGGGAAAGGCCCACGCGCGCTTTTGTGCCGGCGGGCTTAAGGGTAGTATTCGCTTTGCTCTGCCGGCAGGAATTGGCTGGCGCACCCTTCCGAACGATAGCGCAGACTGCCCATGTTGCGCTGGGTACGGTGGCATGGGTTGTGGATGATCTGGTAAGGCTCGGCCATCTTCTGGAAATGGGCAAACGCCGACGAAGATTGATCCACAAACAACAATTGCTTGAACGTTGGGTGGCAGCATTCCCCAACCAACTACGGCCCAAACTGCTCCTTGGGCACTATGCAGCACCCGATCCGAAATGGTGGGAGCAGACGCGGGTAGGCGACTTTCGCGCGTATTGGGGAGCGGAAATAGCCGGAGCACGACTTACCGGCTACCTGATGCCGGAGTTGGTAACGGTGTACATCCGAGACTTGCCCGGGAAATTCTTGGCCGCCAACGGATTGCGGACAGACCCCAAAGGAAATGTCGAGATACTTAAGGCCTTCTGGGATACAAAGTGTGACTGGACCGACACCGAGATCACCCACCCCTTGCTTGTTTACGCCGACTTGCTGGCCACAGGGGACACTCGGAACATTGAGACTGCAAGGCGGATATTCGATGAACAACTTGCTGGACTTGTCCGGGAAGATTGATCGGGGGTCCCTTGCGCTTTTTGAAACGCTCAGCCAGGTGGCAGGCTCCCTTCGAAGAGCTACTAAACCTCCTGCGGGAGCTAGTGAATGGCATCGAAGACCGATGGCAGGCGCCAAGCGCCACTACAAAAAGGCAAGTGTAGCGCCGCCCTGTCTTGAGAACTCCCCTCCTGAATTGAGGCCGTCTCAGAACTGGCGAAACCACGGTTTTAGAACGAATAATCAATAACGTACGCTGTACAAAAGTATAAAATACCTAGTTTTGAGACAGCCTCAATTAGGAGGGGTGGCGCGCTAAGCGCCGGGGTGGTTAAAACTCCTGGACTTCTAGCTTCTAACTTCTGATTTAAGCGCGAGCCCGGGCTGTCTTGCGGGTTGTTTAAGCAGCGGGTTTAGGGGAGGTTCCGCCAGCCTCAGTCTTTCGGGGTATTTACATGGGTCAATCGCTCCTGACGGTTCGATATCGTAGCTTAAGCCTGCTCGCACTTGCGGTCGCCATGGCTTTCCCGTTCGCCTGGCTCCATTCGTCTCACAATCTCGCTCACATGCAAGACGATCTGCGCATCATTGCGATTGAGTGGACGGTAACGCTGCTTATTGCCCTGTATGTGTTCGGCTTCGAACACCGCGCTTGGACCGACCTCGCGCTGCGCAGGATCATGCGGCGCGATGTGCTGGCGATGGCCGCCGCGATCGCTGTCGAATTTGCACTTGTGGGGATCGCCAGCCGCTTTGTTCATACGCCAGCCACGTTTCCCGATCTCCGGCATCTGGCCGCGTTGCCCATTACTCTCCGCGTGGCGCTGGTCTGCACCGCCGGTATTTGCGAAGAGTTTCTCTACCGCGCCTTCGCGATCGAGGAAATCGGCAGACTTTCCGGCAGCCGATGGCTGGGAGCTGGAATTTCTCTCCTGGCATTTACGCTTGCTCACGGCGGGCTCTACGGTTGGACGAGCGCCTTGATCATCCCCTTTGCCGTCGGAACGCCGCTGACGCTCCTCTATATGTGGCGTCGTAATCTGCCGGTATGCATCCTCATGCATGCTGGTACGGACGCTTGGAGCCTGATCGTTTTGCCCCTCCTTGCTTCCCATCTTGCTATTTCACCCTGACACCGAACCGGTTCGGGAGATTGGCAGCAGGCCGCGCGTTATCTCGCCCCAAGTGGGAGAATTCCGCGCTGCCTGCTCCAGGTCACAAGCGGGGTAGCCACGGTCAGTGCAGCCCTGACCGTGGGCCTTTCCCCATGGCCACGAACCCACAGTCAGCAAATCACTGACTGTGGCTACCAACTCCGCGTAGGCCGGTGACCATTAACTTTTGATTGAGGATTGACGAAGGACAATCGAAAATCGTCAATTCCCTTGGGGCTACAACCCTTTTTCGGCAAGTTCAAAGGCGCGGAGGACGGCGCGGGCTTTGTTCATGCTCTCGTCGTATTCGCGGGCGGGGACGGAATCGGCCTAGCGCGGACCTGTCTCGAGAACTCCACCCCTGATTCCCGTGGCGCGCGAAGCGCCGGGGCGGTTAAACCTCCTCGACTTCTAGCTTCTAACTCCTGATTTAAGCGCGACCCCGGACTTTCTTGCTCGTCACTCGTCACTTATCACTCGTCACTGTTCTTGCCCGTCACTCGTCACTGTTCTTGCCGGGTGGTGCTTTTCGCGGTCAAAAGGGGACGACCCGCAGACCTGCAAATCAGGTCTGCGCCAGCCCGCGGACTCTACCGGTACACATCGCGGCGATGGCCAACGTGGAAAACGGTTACGGTGCGACCTTTGTCGTCGATTTCGTAGACAACGCGGTAATCACCGACGCGGATACGCCAGCCCCCACGGCCTGTCAACTTCAGGCAACCGGATGGCCGGGGGTTAATCGCAAGCTCGCGAATGGCGTCACGAACTCGGCCGTAGCTTTCTGTGGAAAGCTGCGCCAGTTCCTTCTGAGCCCCGCGCAGGATGAGGACGGTGTATGTCACTTGCGGTTCGTTTCAATTTCCGTGACGGCCTGCTCGAAGGGAATGACCTGGTCTCCAGAGGCTTTAGCGCGGTCGTACGCGCGAATCGAATCGAGCTCCTCCAGGTCGTGAAGCAGCCTCTGATACTCCTCCACGTCCAGGACGACGCTCACCCGATTCCCGTTCTTATCAACCACGTATTGTTCTTCGTGCGCAGCCATAAGAAACCTCAATTGGAGTCAGGAGGGCTTCAAGTTAGGTTAAGTTCCGCCCTGCACGGCGAGGACGTTATCCAGAACGACGGTCGGAAGCGAGCCTTTGCCCAGCACGTCCTTGGCATCGAGGACCTCGATGCCCACCAATTCTTCGCCTGGGCCGATGTTCAAACTCACTTCGTCAGTCAACCGCAGCGTGCGGCACTGGTATTCGCCCTCCAGCAAGCGAATATAGAGCGCGTCCACTTCGCGGTCATAGCTGATGCGCATCACCGTCTCCCCTCCGATTTGGCGAGGGGGATTACCTGCTTTTGCGCCAGCGCCTCGTTAACGATGACGAGGTTTCCGTTGTCCTCCGCCCGGAGCTGCTGATCCGCATTCAGCATTTCAATGCCATAGACGGTCCCGTCCGGGGCCATATCGACATTCAGGTCGTCGCTGATATGCAGCGTTTCCACCTGAACCGTCTTTTCCTGAAAGCGCAGATACGCGATGTTGTAGCGAGGGTCGTAGGTCAACTTCATGGCGGAACTCACTATCCTTCAGAAGTATTTTACAACAACCGTGATCACAAGCCAGCCATCTTCTTCAACTGCATAGGCTTCCACCTGCTTAGTGGCGTACCGGCGGCCCAGCCACTCGCCGGCAAATATAAAATTGCGACGGAAACCCGTCCGTCCGAATTTGGCGGGAAAAGTCTCCCCTTCAAGTACCGTGGCTATAACTTCCTTCTCGGTGGCGCCCCGCTCGGCGAGTCGTTCCCGTGCGTGGGGATGTAGACGTATGTTCATCCTTCGTTACCTATCTGTGTAATCGCCATTCAGCACCATACTGGAAATTCAGGCGATAGATGAACCTGCCGCGCTTGGCCGGTTCACGGACGCCCCATTGAATTGCTTCGCGGACTTCCGACTCGTCGGCTCCGCGCTCCACACACTGCTCAACGGCGTGGGCCGTCAATCGAATGGGTTTCATACTCTGGACCCTATCCTATCGCGGGTTTGCCCTTTGCGCCAGTCAGCCGATGATTTGGGAATTGGGAGTGAGTCAGCAGGCCTAGCGCCAATACTGTTCACTTAACGATTCTGATGCATTTTGAGAATTCAATTCGCACGCTACAACCGGCCCCGCGAGGGCGCAGCGGGAAATTGCTCATCTTGCGCTTCACCCCGCGCGGGCGTCGT
>JBEKNU010000101.1:0-24172 GCA_049522495.1 Terriglobia bacterium | reverse complement strand
GCCATCGCCGAATGCGAAAAACTTCAGAACGCCATGCGCGCCGCGGAGTATGGCAAGTGGAAAGGCTTCTACACCACGGGAGACTGGCTGCTTGATGTGCCCTTGACGATGGCTTTGATGAAGGCCTACCAAGGCAAACTGGAGGGTAAAGAAGTTCCTGAGAACATCCTGGTCAGGGCGCAGCCCAATGACTTTGGCTACACGATGATCACCGCATATGAAGCCAACCAACGCGTTCAATTCTGATTTGGGGGGGGGTGCGGCGCAGCCTTGCGGGAAGGCCTGCTTGCAGATACCACGGTGTTGCCGCCCCCTTCATACCTATTGGCAACTTGATCGATGATTCCGAGCGTCGGGTCACAAGTAAGAAAAGGAGATAAATACCATGAGAACGAAAATTGGGGCCCTTCTACTCACGTTATTGGCGCTTATTCTTGTTTACCCGAACGTCGCGCACGGCCAAGCGGTCAACACCGCCCAGATTCATGGGACAGTGACTGATCCGGCCGGCGCGGTTGTTCCTAACGCCAACATCAAAGCTACCCACGTCGCCACGGGGACCGTCCGGACGACGACTGCCGGCTCGTCGGGCGAGTATGTCCTGACGAATATGGCGGTGGGAGCTTACAGCATTGAAGTTAAGGCAAGTGGTTTCGAGCGCTACGTGCAAACAGGTATCGTCCTGCAAGTGGGCGCCAACGTTGCCCTCGACGTTACCTTGAAAGTGGGGGCGGTGACGCAGACGGTGGAGGTCAACGCCGGCGCCGCCATGGTGGAGACCCAAGACACGTCGATCTCCGAAGTTATAGACCAACGAAGAGTGGATGATCTGCCGCTCAACGGACGATTGCCCACACAACTCGTGCTTCTCTCGGCCGCAACCCTCAGTTTCGCTCCCGTCAACAATGACCTGACCGGCACCAAGGACTATTCCACATCCGTCACCATCTCCGTGGCGGGCGGCCAAGCCAATGGCATTGAATACTTGTTGGATGGGGCTGACCACGAGGACGCGTGGACCAACATCAATCTTCCTCTTCCCTTTCCCGATACGCTGCAAGAATTTAGCGTGCAGACGAACGGGCTTTCGGCCCGTTACGGCGTTCATCCCGGCGCGACCGCGAACTTTGTGACCAAATCCGGCACGAATGCCATTCATGGTGATTTGTTTGAATTCGTGCGCAACGGACAGTTCAATGCTCGGCTGTATGGCGCCGCGGCGGAGGATACTTTGCGCCGCAATCAGTTTGGCGCCACGGCGGGAGGTGCGATCAAGAAGGACAAGCTGTTCTACTTCGCCGGGTACCAGGGCAATCGCGTTCGCACCGCCCCTCCCAACACCACCAGTTACGTTCCCACCGCCCAAGTGATGAACGGGAACTTCAGCACGGTGGATGCCGCGCCCTGTGCGTCACACACCCTGAAGGATCCCTTCCCCGGCGGACCGGCGTTCACCGGGAACATCATTCCCACCACGCTTTTCAACCAGCAGGGACTCAATTTGCTCAAGTTGACCCCCCAATCCGCGGACCCCTGCGGTAAGATCGTTTACGGCATCCCCACACCTCAAGATGAAGACCAGTTCTTGGGCCGCGTGGACTGGACTATGAGTTCCAAACAAAGCTTTTATGGCCGGTACTATGATACGGATTTCCGGCAGCCGGTGATTTACAACCCGTCGGGCCCGCTAGGTGATCTGCCCAGCACCGCCACCGGCCTGGCGCAGCGCGCCCAGGCGATGGTGCTCGGCCACACCTGGTCGATTTCCCCCAACGCGATCAACAGCTTACACCTCTCGTGGACACGCTTGCGGGACAATCGGGAGATACCCCCAGGCGAGCCGAGCTTAGACGCTTTGGGAGTGATCAACCCCGACGGATCTCCCCTCTTCGCACTGATTCCTAACTACATTGCCCTAGGCGTAAGCGGCTACTCCGGAGGGGGTTTCTCTGTGGGGGGATCTTCGGGAGGTTACTTCAATCGCAACACCCCGCAAGCTGCCGACGACCTGGATTTCATCCACGGCAAGCACCATTTTGTTTTCGGTGGTGAATGGATGTTGCATCAATTGAATTCCGTGGCCGCGTATCTCGGCGGCGGCAATCCAAGCTTCAATGGGTCCTACACCGGCGATGGCATGGCCGATTTAATGCTGGGTGCCCCCAGCGCCTTCGCCCAAAGCATGTCGGCCTCATTGAACTTTCGGCAGAACTATATCGGCATATACGGTCAGGACGATTACCGCGTCAATCCCCGCCTCACCGTTCACGCCGGGGTTCGCTGGGAGCCTTACTTCCCCACGACTGACGTGTTCGGGCGGGGAAGTTATTTCTCCTCGACGGCCTTTTACGCCAATCAGCGGAGCAGCCAATTCACCAATCCGCCGGCTGGCTTGTTGTTTGTCGGCGACCCGGGTATTCGCAAAGGCTACGCTTATAACGCGCTTGACATATTGGGACCGCGCGTCGGCTTCGCCTGGGACATGACGGGGAAGGGCACACAGACCCTGCGCGGCTCCTACAGTATCTTCTATGACACGCCGGAGACGTATTTTCCCGACCGCTGGTCCATCGCTTTCCCGGATGGAGGCAGCCTCAGCCTTAATCCGGGCACCAACGGTTGCACCGCCACCGCGGCGGGCACTTTGGTGGGTGGATGCAAGGTGGGCTTAACTTCTCCTTACCAGAACTATCCGGGTGGCGACCCCTGGCCAACCCCCTTCCCGCCTCTCAAGAGCTATACCTTCCCTGCGGAAGGCGGTTACTACAACATGCAAATGGACTCCAAGGTCTCTTCCTCGCAAGAGTGGGACTTGAGCTACCAGCGGCAGTTCCCTCACAACTGGTTGCTCTCCGCTTCCTACCTCGGGTCCCATTCCCTCCATATCTGGGCCGGAAACGAAGTTGACCCTGCCGTTTACAACGCTCCCGGCTACGTCGGCACTTCAAGTACCAGCAATACGAACCAACGCCGCGTTCTGTATTTGGCCAATCCCGCACAGGGCATCTCTTACTCGACCATGACGCAGCAGTATGAAGGTTCCTACGGTTCTTACAATGCCTTGCTGGTCACCATCACCCACCGGTTCAGCCAGAATTTCAGCCTGCTCTCGAATTACACCTGGTCCCATTGTCTCAGCCTCTCGGATTTTGGGGGAGAACTGGCCTCGAACTATTTCCAGCAACCCTTCAACACCCACGCGGATTATGCTAATTGCGGCATGCAGGTGATGCACAACTTCAATACCTCCATCGTGGCCAGCATGCCGAAATTCGAGAACGTATGGACCAACCGCTTGGCGGGGAATTGGCAGTTCTCTCCCATCATTACCGCCCACAGCGGGACAGTGTTTTACGCCTTGTCCGGGACGGACCGGTCTCTCACGGGCGTCGGCCTAGACCGGCCCAATGTGAGCGGCAACCCCTACCAGTACACCTTCAACTCCTCTAAGCTCAATTATGTTCAATTGTTGAACCCTTCCGCGTTCACTCTCAACCCCCTGGGTACCTTTGGTGACATGGGCCGGAACTCGCTGTATGGTCCCGGCAATTTCAATGTTGACGCGGCGCTTGTGCGGTTCTTCCCCGTCAAGGAACAGATGAAGTTCGAATTCCGGATTGAGGCCTTCAACATGTTTAACCGGACCAACATCACTCCTCCAACTACAATGTCGGTGAGTTCCGGTACTTTCGGGTACACCAATTCGGCAGCCGCCATGCGCATTCTGCAACTTGCTTTGAAGCTCTACTTCTAGTAGGGCTTAGGGATTGCGTCGGGATTGGGTCCTCCAGTCCATTACCAGAAGGCTGGAAGTCGGGGAGCGGGGCAGAGCGGATAACGTTCTGCCCCGCTTGCTGTTTTAGGAGCAATGCCCCCTTCGCAATGTGCAACGAACCCCGGGCTCACGCCTCCGGCCGGGCACGGTGATGATTGCCGGCAAACGCGCTCCCGCCGGGGCCGCAGGAGCGCCTCGACGCGGTCCAATTCGCAGGGGGCGCGCTTGAGGCCGATCCCCTCGCGGGCAGCCTCGCGAAGGACCAGAAGGAAGTACGCGAGAAGATCCACTCCCACGTCCGGCATTTGATTGACAGTTTCTCCTGTCGATTCGTATAATGGTTGTTTTGGGGAAACAGGAGAAAAGAAATCTATGTACGCTATCTTTAGGACAGGCGGGAAACAGTACAAGGCGTCACCCGGCGACGTCATTCGCGTGGAGCGCGTGGTGGGCGACCCGGGCTCGACGGTCGAGTTCAACCACGTGTTTGCGGTGCGCAAGGAAAAGCTCACCGTGGGCGCCCCGCTGGTGGAGAACGCCAAGGTCACAGGAACCCTTCTCGCCCACGACCGCACCCCCAAGGTGCGCGTGTTGAAATACAAGCGCAAGAAGCAGTACCGGCGCACGATTGGTCATCGCCAACACTTCAGCCAGGTTCTGATCAAGGACATTGTTACGGCATAGGAGTCAGGAGTAAGAAGCTAGGAGTCAGAAACTAGAAGTTAGAAGCGAGAAGCTAGAAGCCACCTGCTCCAAGGACGCTGCCTTTAGGAAATCGCCGTTTATGGCTCCCGGCTTCTGGCTCCTGACTTCTAACTCCTAGCTCCTATCTTCTAACTTCTAGCTCCTGCAAAGGATTTGCACAATGGCACATAAGAAAGGTCAAGGAACATCCCGCAACGGTCGCGACTCCAACTCCCAGCGCCTGGGTGTGAAGCGTTTTGACGGCCAGTTGGTATCCGGCGGGTCAATTCTGGTCCGCCAGCGCGGCACGCGCTTGAGGGCCGGGGAGAACGTCGGCACCGGCAAAGATGACACGCTCTTCGCCAAAGTTTCCGGCGTCGTGCGCTTTGAGGACAAAGGCCGCCTGGGCCGGTACGTCAGCATCCTGGTCCCATCAACGAACTGAAGATCGGGTGATCCGGTGATCGGGTGATCGGGTTAACACGCCACGGCAAGCGAAAATCGAAACTCGAAAATCGGACAAACGTAGCCCCGAGTTTCGATCTTCGAATTTCGATTTTCGCGGTTGTGTTGTTAACCCGATCACCCGATCATCAGATCGCCCGATCTGCTCACCCGATCTCCAGATCACTTGCATGTTCATTGACGAAGCCAAAATTCACGTGGCCGCCGGCGCAGGGGGAAACGGCTGCATGGCGTTTCGGCGCGAGAAATTCGTGCCGCGCGGCGGGCCGAGTGGTGGCGATGGCGGGCGCGGGGGCGACATCATCCTGGAAAGTAACCCCCACTTGAACACCTTGCTGAAGTTTCGTTATAACCCCGAGTACCGCGCCACGCGCGGAGGCCATGGTGAAGGCTCCAACCGGCACGGGAAGGACGGCGCCGATAACACCGTGACCATCCCCTTGGGCACGGTGGTTTACGATTTGACCACCGGAGAAAAACTCTGGGATTTCGATACTCCGGGCCAGCGGGTGATTGCCGCCAAGGGCGGACGCGGAGGGCGCGGGAACGCGCGCTTCGCCACCTCCACCCACCAGGCTCCGCGCAAAACTGAACCGGGGACGCCGGGCGAAGTGCGCGATTTGCGCCTGGAACTGAAGTTGCTCGCTGACGTCGGCTTGGTCGGCTTCCCGAATGTGGGAAAATCCACGCTGATTTCGCGGGTCAGCGCGGCGCGTCCGCGGATTGCCGACTATCCCTTTACGACTCTGGCGCCTTGCCTGGGGGTGGTGGGACTCGACCGTGACCGGTCCTTCGTGATGGCCGATATCCCGGGGCTCATCGCCGGGGCGCACGAGGGCAAAGGCCTGGGCATACGCTTCCTGCGGCACGTGGAGCGGACGCGCTTGCTGCTCCACCTGATCGATGTGGCGGAGGATTCCGGCCGCGACCCGCTGGAGGATTACGACGTCATTCTGAATGAGCTGAAAAGCTTCAACCCCGGGGTGGCCGCCAAGCCCATGCTGCTGGTGGCTTCGCGCATTGACGCCGTGGGGGAAGGCGATCGTCTGGTCCGCCTGCGTGAATTCTGCGCAGAACGCGGATTGCGGCTGCACGAGATTTCCTCCGTGACCGGGGAGGGGTTGGAGAAATTGAAAGAGGCCATTTGGGCTAAGCTGGAACAACTGCCGCGGGAGACCGGGAAATCGGGTGATCGGGAGATCGCGTGAACATTGCACTTTTTGGCGGAACGTTTGACCCCATCCATGCCGGGCACCTGGCGGCGGCACGGGCGGCGCAGCGCCGCTTTCGCCTGGATCGAGTCCTTTTCATTCCCACCGGCAATCCGCCCCACAAAATTCACGATCACCTGACCGACTATGCTCAGCGCTATGCGATGGTGGCCTGCGCCTGCGCCCGCGAGCCGCGCTTTATTCCCTCCACAATTGAGGCTCCCACCGTGGATGGGTCACCGCGCTACTCCATCAACACGGTGCGGGCCGTGCGGCGAAGGCTGCGCCAGCACGACCGGTTGTTCTTTCTGGTCGGCGCCGACGCCTTCCTCGACCTTCCTCACTGGAAAGAGTTCCGGCGCTTGCTCGATTCGGTGGAATTCATTGTCGTGTCGCGGCCGGGCTTCGATGTGGACGCGCTCCGCCACGTTCCGCCGCCCGACCTGCTGCCGGCGCGGCACCTTGCCCAGAAGGCGGAGACCCTGCGCTTACGTCACGGCGCCATCCACCTTTTGCCCGGTGTGGACGCCCCCGTGGCTTCCCGCGACATCCGGCAGGCGGTGCGGGCTCGAAAACCCATCACTGGCCTTGTCCCCAAGCTTGTGGAAGAATACATTCTGAAGGAAGGGTTGTACGGTCCCAGCGCCGGCGTGAAGCGTTTGCCACGATGACACCTCAACTCCGCGAAGCGATCCAGGCCGCCCAGGATCGCAAGGCTTTGGACATGCGCGTTTTGGATATGGGGGGAATCTGTTCGTTCACCAGCCACTTCCTGATTTGCAGCGGGACCTCCACGCGCCACACCCAGGCGATTTGCGATGGCATCCTGGAAAGATTGAAGAAATCCGGGTACGCGCCCACCCACGTGGAGGGCTACCCCCAGGCGGAGTGGATTCTGGTGGACTATCTGAATTTCATCGTCCACATTTTCGTCGAGCGCGCGAGGGAGTTCTACGACCTGGAGCGCCTTTGGAAAAGTGCGCCGAAGCATACGGTCAGAGACGGGGACGAGTTTTAAGATCGGGTGATCCGGTGATCGGGTGAACAAGCGATCGACCCACTTTCCCAGGTGGAAACATGTTAGAGAAGCATCTTGAGCTTCGCGACCGCACGAAACGGTTCGCGTTGCGCGTCATCAAGCTCTGCGATTCGCCTCCCAGAACGGATACTGCGCGCACCATCCGGCAGCAACTCCTTCGGTCTGAAACCTCGGTGGCAGCGAATTATAGGGCAGTGGGCCGAGCGCGATCCCAAGCTGAGTTCATTGCGAAAATGGGTGTGGTCGTCGAAGAAGCTGATGAGTCTGTTTTCTGGTTGGAACTTTTGGTGGACAGCGGGATTGTCCCAAGAAATCGTTTGGACGATCTCATCACCGAAGCGAATGAGTTGGTTTCCATTTTTGTCGCCTCGCAGAAGACCGCGCGGGGAAAATAGCAGACGACCGGTGTGAGGGTTTAACTGTTCACCCGATCACCCGATCATCGGATCACCCGATTTCTACAATGCGCATTCGAATTCTCTGGGAAGGCAAGACCAAGGATTTGCGCCTGCGGGCGATTCAACAGGATCTGGCGGGCCGAATCGAGCATTTTACCGGCTTGAGCCTGGAGGAGCTCCCGGCCCGGCGCGGAGCCAGCCATTCCCGCAAGGCAGGATTGACTTCCGTCGAGCGCGCACTGCTGGAAAAGCTGCGCGGCGCAACGAAAGTCCTGCTGGATGAACGTGGGCGCGAGCGGACCTCGCAGGAGTTCGCCGATTGGCTGGGCCAGGAAGCCTTGCGGGGCTCCCGGGAGCTGGCCTTCTTGATCGGCGGGCCGGAGGGCTTTTCCGCGGCGTTTCGGGAAGAGGCCGACGCCCTGTTGGCGCTTTCGCGCATGACGCTGACCCGCGATTGGGCGCGCACGCTCTTGCTCGAGCAGATTTATCGAGGCTTCACGATACTGCGCGGATATCCGTATCCGAGGTGATCGGGTGATCCGTTGGGTTGATGAACCGATGAGCCGATAGGAGCATCTCTTGCCAGAAGATCGAAAAGGGTTGATTATCGTCCATACGGGCCCCGGCAAGGGAAAAACCACCGCGGCGCTGGGAACGGCCCTTCGGGCGGTGGGACAAGGCCTGAAGGTCTTAATGGTACAATTCATCAAAGGCTCGTGGCATTACGGCGAACTGGATGCGGCCAAGATGCTGGGCGACGAGCGCCTTAAGATCATGCCCATGGGCCGCGGGTTCGTGAAAGTCGGCGCAGAAAAACCTGACCCGGAAGACGTGCGGCTGGCCGAAGAAGCGTGGAAATTTGCCAGCGAAGAGATCCTGAGCGGGCGGTACGAGATGGTGATTCTCGACGAAATCAACTATGCCATCAGTTACAAGATGCTGGCGCCCGAGCCCGTGGTGGAAACCCTGAAGCGCAAGCCCGAAATGGTGCACGTAATTTTGACCGGGCGGAACGCGCACCCTGCACTCCTCGAGATGGCCGATCTGGTCACGGAAATGCGCGAGGTCAAACATCCCTATCAAAAAGGCATCCTCGCGCAGAGAGGGATAGAATATTGAGGATCGGCTCATCGGGTCATCGAGCCATCTGGCGATTAAGTGATTCAGTGATTGCGTGGTTTGGGGATTTAGCAATAAGCTGACCGAGCGACATGCAAGAATCTCTGCGGTTTTCAATCGCTCAATCATAAACCGCCCGCTATCCCGATTGACCGATGAGCCGATGGGCAGATGGCCCGATGAACCGATGAGCCGATAATATGACTTGGTTCCGCAAAGAAAAGCAGCCGCTGGAAACACCCAAGGAGAAGCGCGTCCAGACCGAGGGTCTTTGGGTGAAATGCGACAAGTGCAAACAAATTCTTTGGAAAAAGGATCTGGAAACCCACCTGCAATGCTGCCCCAAGTGCGGGTATCACTTCAAGCTGGGCTCGCACGCGCGGATGGAAATGCTGTTTGACGAAGGCCGTTATACCGAGCATGACGCGCGGCTGGCCTCCACCGACCCGCTGCAATTCAAAGGCGCCAAACTCTATCGCGATCAATTGAAGCAGGCCGAGGCAGTCACCGGCATGAAGGACGCGTTGCTGAGCGGCGAAGGACTGATGGAAGGAAAGCCGGCCATCATCTGCGCGATGGAGTTTCAATTCGTGGGCGGGAGCATGGGCGCCGTGGTGGGCGAAAAGGTGACGCGCGCCATCGATCGCTGCATCGAAAAGAAATTACCCCTGGTAATCGTTTCCTGCTCGGGTGGGGCGCGCATGAGCGAAGGCGCCATCAGCCTGATGCAGATGGCCAAAATCTCTTCGGCGCTGGCGCGCCTGGACGAAGTCCACAAACCTTACATTTCCGTGCTCACCGATCCCACCACCGGCGGCGTCACCGCCAGTTATGCCATGCTGGGCGACCTAAACATTGCGGAGCCCGGCGCGCTAATCGGCTTCGCTGGCCCGCGCGTTATCGAGCAGACCATCCGCCGGAAGCTGCCCGAAGGGTTCCAGCGCGCCGAGTTTCTCCTGGAACACGGCATGGTCGACGCCATCGTCCCCCGCAAGGAGTTGAAGAGTTATATGGCGCGCGCCTTTCGCCTGATGCACGCCTGGGATTCATGAATTACAACGAATGCCTGAAATACCTTTCCGACTTGGGTCAGGAGCTGCACGGGGTGAAGTTTGGCCTGGAGGCCATCTCTCGGATCCTGGTGGAGTTGGGCCGTCCGCACGAGCGCTACGACACTGCTATTGTGGCAGGAACGAACGGCAAGGGCTCCACGTGCGCGATGCTGGCCAGTATTCTTCAGCACGCGGGTTACCCCACCGGACTGTTCACCTCACCCCATCTGGTGCGCGTGAATGAGCGTATGCGCGTGAACGGCCGGGAGGTATCTGACGCGGATTTTGCGGGCGCATTCACGGAGGTCGCCGGTGCCGTCGAACGCCTGCTGAGCCTGAAAAAATTGACGAAGCCCCCGAGCTTTTTTGAATTCTTGACGGCCACGGCTTTCCTGCACTTTGCCCAAGCGGGAACGAAGTTCGTTGTGCTGGAAGTCGGCATGGGGGGACGCCTGGACGCCACCAACATTACCGACCCGCGCGTGGCCTTGATTACCAACATCGACTTCGACCATATGGAATTCCTGGGCTCCACCCTGGCCGCCATCGCCGCGGAAAAGGCCGGCATCATCAAACTCCACCGACCGGTGATTTCCGGAGTGGAAGATGGGGAAGCCGCCGCCGCCATTCGCCACCGCGCAGAGGAAATGGGAGCGGAGTTGCTGGAACTCAGGAACCTGGCGCAAATCACCAAGCTTCAAGGCAAGCAGGGCTGCTACTCGTTTGATCTGGCGCTCGGCGAGGACCGCTTCGTGGGTCTGACCTGCCCGCTGCTGGGAAAGTTTCAGGTGAAGAACACCACGGCCGCGGTGGCCGGAGCGTGGCGCCTCGGAGCCGAGGGATTTGAGATTTCCCGCCGCAGCATCACGCAAGGGCTGCACGCGGCCACCTGGCCGGGACGCCTGGAGCCCATCTGCCCGAAGCCGCTGGTGCTGCTCGATGGCGGTCACAACCCAGGCGCGGCGCGTGAACTCGCCGCATTCATTGCGGAAGAGTTTCCCGGGCGCCAGGTGCGCCTGGTGTACGCTTCCATGCGCGATAAGGCCATCCGGGAAATTTGCCAATGCCTTTTCCCCCTGGCCGAGGAAGTCTATTTAACGCACCCTGAGCACGCGCGCGCCGCTACCCCCGAGGAGATTCTGGCGGAGCTTGATTCCCGGCCTGCCAAGCTGCATATTGAAACCGAGCCGGCTCGCGCCTTGGAGAAGGCATTTAGTGCCAGCTCTCCTGATGACGTCGTGCTGGTGGTCGGATCACTTTTCCTGGTAGGCGCGGTCAAGAAAGCACAGCGCGAAGGAAAGCTGCACCTGCCGGCCTCCTGCGGGGCCAGCGCACCGCCGGTCTAATGCTGTCATGGAAACCGCCCCGCCCACTGTCGCCCCTCCACCCCGCAGGAGTGGCCGCGTCCGCAACCTCCTGAGCTACGCGCGCTCCCTGCTGTTCACCAATCTCCTCATTTATTTCTGTACGGCAGTTTGCGGAACAATTTCGCTGCTGGGTTCCCTCTTCGACTCTCAGGGCAGGTGGCAACATGCCTGCACGAGAGTGTGGGCGTGGTTGATTTTGAAAATCAGCGGAATCCGTGTGCGCGTGGAAGGTCTGGAGCACGCCAACCCCCGCCTGACTGCGGTTTATTGCGTAAATCACCAGAGCGCCATGGACATTCCCGTCCTGTACAGGAGCCTGCCCGTGCAGTTTCGCTTCGTGGCCAAGCGTTCGTTGTTTCACGTGCCCTTCATGGGCTGGCACATGCGGCGCTCCGGGCACATCCCCCTGGACCGCGACCGGCCGCAAGAAGCCATGAGGAGCATGAAAAAGGTGGCGCAGGAGATCCGCGGGGGAAAATCCGTCCTGCTCTTCCCCGAGGGCCATCGCAGCCGCCACGGCCAATTGCTGCCTTTCAAAAGGGGGAGCTTTTACCTTGCCATCCTCGCGGGAGTGCCGATTGTGCCCATCACCGTGAACGGAACGTCCTACGTCCTCAAGCCTGACACCTATCATGTGCGTTCGGGCCAAACGGAAATCATCGTGCACCCGCCCATCGCTACGCAGGCACTGACCTTGCACGATGTGGACGCCCTTTCCCAGAAGGTAAGAGACGCAATTGCGTCGCGCTTTGTGGGAGCGGAAGAATAATCGGCTGATCGGGCGATCGGGTGATCGGGTGAGCAAGGAACAGGCCCAGGCGCTTTTAGCTCGGATGTCCAGAGCGACGAGCCTCAGTGGTGAGGCACCGCCGGGTTCGGCCTTTGCGTGTAGAAAATGGCGACAACTTTGGAGATCGACGGACACTTCGCGATCTTGAGCGCCTCTGGTAGAACTCCGAGCACCTTTGCCAACTGGCTCTGCTTCGGCCCGATCCACTCCTGACCAGCTTTCTTCGTCTCGTGCTGGTAGAAGGCGAAAACGTCACCAGCTTGCATCGTGTCCCAAATCGCCCGCGCTTCCGACGCTAGGACGTGCCCTGGTTTTGGCGGTTGTTTCTGGGGTTCAAGGCCCGTGTCTGGATCGAGGAAAACGATGCAGCGCTCTTGCCGGAAAGCCGAGAGGAAAGCGAGCACGCCCTTGAGGTGCAAGGCCCTTTCTTGGAACATGGGGTCGAACACTGTTACAGGGACCTTCGAGCCGATGCTTCAGATTGCCCGCAAATTCCGGAAGTGGGCAATCACCCCCGGCGGGATGTCGTCCCCTTTGCCGTCTATGACAAGACGACCGAACTTCATGGTACGGGGTTTGAATGCAATTTGCAAAATGCGCCCGGCGTCAAAGCGTTCCGCGAGCCGGAGCAACACTCCCCATTTAATCAGGTCAAGTTTGTCGCCGTACCCGAAATCTTGCATCACCGGACTTCGTACTAATTGGAAGCTTACTGCCGGGGGTAGCGGTCCTGGCTTTGTAGCAGTCGGCGCTCGAGAATTCGTTCTGGCGCGTTGAGCCGAAGCAGACGCGCCGTTGTCAAACCGACAATCGTAATCGGTTCGATCAGCGCACCGTCTATCCGGAAATGATCTGCCCAGCGGTCACGCCGGGGATCAAAGAGCCGAATAATCTCTCCCGTGCCCGGCTCGGTTGAAGCGACGTCGCTCCCCTTGTACCGATTGCAGATCACACAAGCATACGCCAAGTTGTTGGAAGTAGAGGAACCGCCGTGCTTTCTGCTAACGATATGGTCAACTTCGTGCGGGAAGCCGGAGTCTTCTCGGTGGATAAGGCAATACTCACAGCGCCACCCCGCACGTTGGGCGATCTCCGCTCGCAGTTTCTCGTTGATATCACTCGCCACGGGAGACGATTTGGCGGGCCCGCGCCTTTGCCGTTCTTAAAATGTGTTCGAGTTCCATGAAGTGGTCAACTTCCGCTTTCTCTTCCGGTGAGAGGCCGCCCGCCTTTTCGAGTTCGATCAGGTCGGCCAGTCTCCGTTGAGCTTCCGGCGAGGGTCGAAAGTCAGCCACCGACTGCGGCGTGGTGCCTGCGGCAATGAAGTCAATAATCTCAAAGTAGATTGGGCTGGCAACGCTCATATCGTTTTCATGATACACCAATTGTGCCTGACACGATGGTCGAAAAGGATCCGAGCTGCATATCGAAGATAAAGGTGCCTCCGTTTATGTTTTTGAGAACACCGGAAGGCAGAATTCACTTGCACCCCTATCCGGGCGTGTTATTCAATTAAGATGGCTCGGATCTGGTGATTCGGGAAGCATGGCGAGAGGTTTTTCCCGCTCACCCGCTCACTGGATCACCCGATTGCTGGCAATGAACATCACTCTTGATAACCAAGTCGCTCTCATCACCGGCGGCTCGCGCGGCATCGGCGCGGCGACGGTGAAGCTTTTCGCCGAGGCCGGCGCCCAGGTAGTGTTCAGCTATCTGCGCGCGGCGCGGGAGTCGCGGGATCTGGTAAAAGCGTGCGGCGGCAGCGGCAGAGTGCTTGCCGTACGCGCCAATGTCGCAAAGATGGCTGACGCCAAGCGCCTGGTCCAAACCGCCGTCCGGCGTTTTGGGAGGCTCGACATTCTGGTGGCGAACGCCGGCATCTGGAACTACGCACCCCTGCCCGTCGAAAAAATGACGGAGCGGGAATGGGACGAAATGGTAGCGGTCAACCTCAAGGGTGTTTATTCGGTTATCCACCACGCCGTCCCGCACATGATGCGCCAGCAGGGTGGCCGCATTATCGTGGTATCCTCCACCGCCGGCCAGCGCGGCGAGGCGTTTCACACCCATTACGGAGCGACTAAAGGAGGAGTAATTAGTTTGGTGAAAGGCCTCTCTACGGAGCTTGCCCCGCATCATATCCTTGTGAACTGTGTGGCGCCGGGGTGGATCCAGACGGACATGGCGCGGCCGGTGCTGAAAAGCCACCGCTCGCGCCGCCAAGCCCTCTCCACCATTCCCCTCCGCCGGTTCGGGCGTCCGGAAGAGGTGGCCATGCCCATCCTGTTTCTCGCCTCTTCGTTTGCCACGTACATGACCGGAGAAGTGGTCAACATCAATGGAGGGAACGTTCTCTGTGGTTAAATCGCTTCGCACTATGATTCTTCGCAGCCTGGGGGCCTTCGCCGTGACCCTTTGCCTGATGCCCGGCACGCTCCAGGCCCAACAGCCCTCGGCCCCTCAACTTCCCGGGCGCATCGAGCCCCAAGCTCGCCAAATGCTGGACCGCGCCATTCAGGCGTTGGGTGGCCAGGCTTTCTTGAACGCCAAATCCCTGACGACGAAGGGTCGCGTCTTCTTCTTCCAGGACGGAGCCACTGCCGGTCTGGAACCCTTCGAGAGCTACATGCTGTACCCTGACAAGCGCCGCTTCTCATATGGAAAGACCAAACCGGTCGTCCAGATCTTCAACGGTGACAAGGCTTGGGAACTCGATCGTATGGGACTCATGGCGCTTTCCGATCGGGAAGTGCAAAGCTGGATCCGCTCCAATCGCTACAGTGTTGAGAACCTGTTCCGCTTGCGCATCAACGAGCCCGGTGTACTCATCCAACTGGGCAAGGTTGACTTTGTGGATAATGTGGCGACCCAGGGCATCGAGGTCATTGCGCCGGGAGGGACCAGCGTACGCGTGGATTTGCATCGGCAAACGTTCCTCCCTTCGCGCGTCACCTACCGCGTAAGGAATGTCCAGGAAGAGGCCTGGGATGACTATTCCGACGCCTACTCGGACTACAAGACAGTTGCCGGGATTCAAACCCCCATGCATATTACGCGCTACTTGAATGGGGATCGCATCGGGGAAACCTTCCGGAACTCCGCCCAATACAACGACGTTTATCCGTCCAACTACTTCACCGCTGAGTGAGGCGGGAGCATCTGTTATAATGAATTGATGGAGCGTGCGTGAAACAATCATCCAAAATTCGCAGCACCACGATTTTGTGCGTGCGCCGGGGCGGCAAATTGGCGATGGGTGGCGATGGCCAGGTCACCCTGGGCGAAAGTGTGGTAAAACAAAAGGCGCGCAAAATCCGCCGCCTGTACAATGAAAAGGTTGTAGCGGGCTTTGCCGGCAGCACTGCGGATGCGCTCTCCCTGTTTTCCCGCTTCGAGCAAAAGCTCGAGGAATATCACGGAAACTTGAGCCGCGCCGTGGTCGAACTGGCCAAGGATTGGCGCACCGATCGTGCCTTGCGGCACTTGGAAGCGTTGTTATTGGTGGCGGACGAAAAAAATACCTATCTCGTCAGTGGCAATGGCGACGTGATCGAGCCCGACGATGGGATTGTCGCGATCGGTTCGGGCGGACCCTTTGCACTTGCTGCCGCGCGCGCCCTTGCCAAACACACGACCCTGCCCGTCAAAGAAATCGTCCAGGAGGCCATGCTCCTGGCAGGACAGATTTGCATTTTTACGAACGATCAGATCGTCATTGAGGAGATCTAGGAAAGGGTAAAGGATAAAGGGTCAGCGCATTAGGTTGTGAACGGGGTTTGGCTTTACCCTTTATCCTTTAAACTTTAAACTTTTGAACATGGTTTTCTACTTACCCGAAAATATCGAGAATGCCGCCTCCCTCGACGACTTAACGCCGCGGCAGATTGTGACGGAGCTCGACAAATATGTCGTGGGCCAAGCAAACGCCAAGCGCTCCGTGGCCGTGGCGCTGCGCAATCGCATGCGTCGGCAAAAGCTGGCGCCGGAACTCGCCGAAGACATCCTCCCCAAGAACATCATCATGATCGGGCCAACCGGCGTGGGCAAGACGGAAATCGCCCGCCGCCTGGCGCGCCTGACCAATTCCCCTTTCCTCAAGGTGGAAGCGTCGCGCTTCACGGAGGTCGGCTACGTCGGGCGCGACGTGGAATCGATGGTCCGCGACCTGGTGGAAGTGTCCATCGACATGGTGCGCGAGGAAAAAGTGGATGAGGTCGCGGAGAAAGCCGAGCAAAATGCCGAGGAGCGGGTGCTCGACCTGCTCCTGCCCCCTCCCCCCCTGGTGCGGAAAGCGGAAAAGGCTCCGGGAGATAACGACGATGGCCGCGCCGCGACGCACGAGCAGTTTCAGCGCACACGCGAAAAGCTCCGCGCCCAGCTTCGCGAAGGCAAGCTCGATGACCGGGAAGTGGAAGTGGAGATCCGCGACCGCAGCACGCCCGCGTTCGAGATCATTTCTTCCCAGGGCGTGGAAGAGATGGATATCAATATCAAGGATATTATTCCCGGGCTCTTCGGGCAGCGCACCAAGAAGCGGCGGATGCATGTGACCGAGGCCATGGAATACCTGATCCAGGAGGAGGAAAACCGGCTGATTGACATGGACCAGGTCACGCGCACCGCGGTGGAGCGCGCCGAGCAGTCGGGTATAGTCTTTCTGGACGAGATCGATAAGATCGCGGGCCGGGAGCGCGGGGCCGGACCGGACGTGAGCCGCGAGGGCGTGCAACGCGATATTCTGCCCATCGTCGAGGGAACCACCGTCAATACGCGCTACGGCATGGTCCGCACCGACCACGTCCTGTTCATCGCCGCGGGTGCCTTCCATGTCACCAAGCCTTCCGACTTGATTCCCGAATTGCAAGGCCGCTTTCCCATCCGCGTGGAGCTGCACTCGCTCACCACGGAGGATTTCATCCGCATCCTGAAGGAGCCCAAGAGCGCGCTGGTAAAACAATATATTGCTCTGCTCGAGACGGAAGGCATCAAGCTGACTTTCAGCGACGAAGCGCTGCAGGAAATCGCCAAGTTTGCGGCGGCCGTGAACGAAGCCACGGAGAACATCGGAGCGCGGCGGCTGCACACCATCATGGAAAAATTACTGGATGAAATTTCTTTCGAGGGGCCGGACTTGAAAAAGAAAGTCGTGCGCGTGGACGGGGCCTACGTGCAAAAGCAATTGGCGGACATCGTCAAGAATCACGACCTCAGCCGATACATCCTGTGAAACCTTATCCTCGAGCGCGGCGAGCGGCCGCTCCCAACTCCTCCCTTCAGCGCACCAGGCTGCCAAAACGGATTCTTCAGGGGTTGGTATTGGCTTCCGCCGCCGGGTGGCTGTTCGGATGCGGCGTGCAGGGAACTCCCCATCCTCCCCGTCTGGAGCGGCCGGCGAAAATTACCAACCTTTCCGTGGTGCAAATCGGCCAAGGCCTGGAAATGCACTTCAGCCTTCCCCAGCAGACGACCGACGGCGAGCGTTTGACCAAGCCGTTGGAGATGGAAATCCTCCGCGCCGTCGCCCCTCAGGGCACGGGTATGTCCAAGCTGCCCGAGCCGGAGGTCTGGACGCACCTCATCCCCGAGGAGTGGTTGCCGTACGCAAAGGACAATAATGTTTCTTACTCCGCTCACCTGACCGAGCGGGAATTCCACGACTGGCGCGGGCAGACATTGGTGGTGAGGGTGCGCACGCTGACGCGGGGGTTCCAGCACCGGGCGCTCGAAAGCGATCCTTCCAACTTCGTTGACGTGCCGATCTACGACGTCTCGGAGCCTGTGGAAGGCGTCAAATGCGTGGTCACCGAAAAGGCCGTGGAAGTTCAGTTTTCTACCCCCACCCAGACGCTCAGCGGCGGGCCCGTCCATGACCTCGCCGGATACCGCATTTATCGCAGTTCGACGGGCCAGGCCGGCCCCTTTGAACTGCTGGGAGAGACGCCCGCCTCCCCCTACCTTGATAGCCAGTTTGAATTCGGCCATGACTATTACTACCAAGTAAGCGCGGTGTTTGGTAAGCCCGGCCACCAGGCCATGAGTGATACCTCCCCGGCGGTGAAGAAAACGCCACGCGATGTCTTTCCCCCGGCTCCGCCCCAGGGATTGAGGAGCATCTTCTCGGCGGGCGCCGTGGAATTGGTGTGGGCGGCCAACACCGAAGCCGATTTGGCGGGGTACAACGTCTATCGCCTGGACAATCAACCTGCCCAGCGGATGAATAAGGAACTATTGCGCACGCCCACCTTCCGCGATACAACGGCCCCGCCGGGAGAGAATCTCATCTATTATGTAACGGCCGTTGACCTGGCCGGTAACGAGAGCAAGGCGTCGAAGAAAGAAGAAGTGGAAACGAAGTAAAAGGATAAAGGGTGAAGGCTAAAGGTTAAAGAAGGAGGATCACCAGCCTTTATCCTTTATACTTTAGCCTTTTAAATTTTAGTAATGATATTGGGAATATAAGAGCTGTGACGGTTTCAAAAGACTTGGGAATCGCTGTGGCGGCGACGGCTGCGATCGCACTCGTGGGGGTGTGGGCGTGGAGAACGGTGCGCCGGTGGCGGCGCAAAAGCCCTGACGAGATTGAACGCTTGCGCCGGCTGGGAGTGAACGCTTGCGGGCGCATCAGTTCAGGAAAGATTTTGGAACTGGCGGACCCCGTGGCGGACGGACCCGCCGGTCCGATTCTTCTCTATGAGTACGAGGTGGCCGGGGTCTCCTACGAGGCGGCGCAGGACCTTAGCGCGCTGCCGGAAATCGCCGCCGCCGCTCCCTTCCTTCCCGGCCAGACGACGAGCGTGAAATACGATCCGAAACAGCCGACCAATTCCATCCTCGCCTGTGAGGTCTGGTCTGGCATTCCCGACCTGGAACCCCACCGGGACGCATTGCCCGAGCGGGGGGATGGATCCACCGAACCATCCGCAGATAAAACCTCATAAACAGGGCCTCGCTGGGGAGGCAAGAATTTCCCCACCTCTGGTGATGCCATGGGTCGTTATTGCCCATCCGCCGGGGCGTGCAGTCCCTTGCCCATCAAGGCTTATCGCTAACCTTCTCACTCCTCAGTAGTTACAAGCCTGACCCGAAAAGGCGCGGACGGAATGCCGGTTGCATTCAGGAAGATACGACAGAAGAAATCGATTCGAGGTGGATCATGTCTGTAACCGGTATTTCGTCAAGCAGCTACCTGAGTCAAAGTGTGCAAAGCTGGCAAGCCAAGGCGCAAAAGATTCAAAGTGAATTCCAACAACTGGGGCAGGATTTGCAGGCGGGGAAGCTTAGCCAAGCCCAATCGGATTTCAGCACGCTGAGTCAGAACATATCCGGCCCCCTGCAAAGCAACAGCGCTCTGGCCCAAGCCTTCAGCGCCTTGGGGTCGGCACTGCAATCCGGAAGCCTGGCGGCCGCGCAGCAAGCCTACAAAACCTTTCAACAGGATGTCCAACAAGCCGGCCAAGGTCATCACCACCATCACCACCAGGCGGGGATAAGTTCCGAGACCACCAACTCCTCCACGGGGGGCACCTTGGCGCAATTGTTCAGCAGTTTAGGATCAGCCCTTCAATCGGGGAATCTGTCGGCCGCGCAGACGGCCTATTCGACGCTCTCGCAAGACCTCCAGCAACTTGGCTGGAGCGCCGGCACTCCCTCGCCGTCGACGGCGGGAACAGTAAGCATGACCGGTTGATCGATTCCGGGCGCTGAACAATAAACTGGGAGACTTCCGAGGGAGGTCGCAAGCTTCCTTGAGCTTGCGGCCCCATACCCCGGCCCCCGCGGCCGCGCACGCACCCCTGCCTTCCGTCACCCTTGTGAAAATAGCTTGTCGGCGAAGTTTCTGCTCCGCACCCTTGCCTGCTATAACCATTCTCGACTATAGTGCCGTTCAGGTTCAGGATGACTCGCGAGCAACAACTCGAAGAACTTCGCCGGCGCCACGCGGCAGCGGAAGCAGGTGGCGGGGAGGAGCGGCGCGCCCGCGAGCACGCGGAAGGAAAACTCTCGGCACGCGAGCGAATTATCCTGCTTTTTGACGAAGGAAGCTTCGAAGAAATTGACAAGCTCGTCGAGCACCGTTGCCAGGACTTTGGCATGGCCCAGCAGCGCATTCCCGGCGATGGCGTGGTGACAGGCTACGGGAAAATCAACGGCCGCTTGGCCTATGCCTTTGCGCAGGACTTTACGGTGATTGGGGGCTCGCTGAGTGAAGCCAATGCCGCCAAAATCTGCAAGGTGATGGACTTGGCCATGAAAGTTGGCGCGCCGGTGATAGGCCTGAACGACTCCGGAGGCGCGCGCATACAGGAAGGCGTGGCGTCACTGGCAGGGTACGCGGACATTTTCCTGCGCAACACGCTGGCTTCCGGCGTCGTCCCCCAAATCTCCGCCATCATGGGGCCGTGCGCGGGCGGAGCAGTGTATTCGCCGGCCATTACTGACTTCACCGTGATGGTCAAAAACTCTAGTTACATGTTTGTGACCGGGCCGGACGTCATTAAGACCGTCATGCACGAGGATGTCAGCAAGGAAGAGCTGGGCGGCCCCATGACCCACAACGCCACCAGCGGCGTGGCGCACTTCATCGCGCGCGACGACGCCGACGGCCTGGTGCTCATCCGCGAATTGCTCCGCTTCATGCCGCAGAACAACCAGGAGGACCCGCCTCGCGTCGAGAGTCGGGATCCCGTCGACCGGCGAGACGAACAGCTTGACTCGCTGGTGCCCGTTGAGCCCGACAAGCCCTACGACATCAAAGAGATTGTGACGCGGGTCGTTGACGAGGGTTACTTCGTGGAAGTCCATGAGCACTTTGCCAAGAACCTGGTGGTGGGCTTCGCGCGGCTGGGTGGGCAAAGCGTGGGCATTGTGGCGAACCAACCCGCCGTGCTGGCCGGTTGCCTCGATATCAACGCCTCCGTCAAGGGCGCGCGCTTCGTGCGCTTTTGCGACGCGTTCAACATTCCGCTCATCACGTTGGAAGACGTACCGGGCTTTCTGCCCGGCACACAGCAGGAGTATGGCGGCATTATTCGCCATGGCGCGAAGCTCCTCTTCGCCTTCGCGGAAGCCACCGTGCCGAAAATCACTCTCATCACCCGCAAAGCTTACGGCGGCGCCTATTGCGTGATGGCGTCCAAGCACCTGCGCACGGATGTAAACCTGGCATACCCGACCGCCGAGATCGCGGTGATGGGGCCGGAAGGCGCGGTGAACATTGTCTACCGGCGCGAACTGCAAAAAGCCGAAGACCCCGAAAAACTTCGGCGCGAGAAGGTGGATGAATTTCGCGCACGTTTTGCCAATCCCTATGTTGCCGCCGAGCGCGGCTGGGTGGACGCCATCATCGAGCCGCGCGATACCCGCCCCAAATTGATCGCCGCCCTGCGCATGCTCGAAACCAAGCGCGACACGCTGCCCCCGAAAAAGCACGGGAATATTCCGCTTTGATGCAGGGCGCGACCCCGAACTGTCCAACTTGGTCTAACTCGGAAAAAGGAGCGTCAGGGCGCATACCCCAGATGAGTCGTGCTACAATGCGGGAGAGTAAAGGGAGCGCCTGTCATGTCAAAGAGGGGCACGGAAGTTCTCGAGGAAGCGTTGTCACTTCCACCGGATGAGCGGGCAGAGTTGGCGGAGCGCCTCTTAACAAGTCTTGATGCGTCGCACGACCGAAGAGTCGACGAATTGTGGGCGCAGGAGGCTGAAGACCGCCTTGATGCGTTTGAGCGAGGTGAGATCGAAGCCGTTCCGGCAAGAGAGGTCTTCGACACAATTCACGGCGTGAAACCGTGATGGTGGTTAAGTTTCTAGCGCCCGCCCAAGCCGAGTTGGCTGAAGTGGTCGCCTATTATAATTCCCAAAAACCAGAGCTGGGCTCCCAATTCGCCGAAGAAATACGGCGGACGATCGAGAGGGTACTACACTACCCCAAAGCGTGGACTCCGCTTTCGAAGAGAACCCGCCGTTGCCGAACCAATAAATTCCCTTATGGAGTCATCTATCAGGTGCGCGTCGATGTTCTGCTGATCGTTGCGGTCATGCATCTTCATCGTGAACCACAGACGTGGAAAAGCAGGCTCGGCGACGGCAGCGAATAATAAGCGGGAATCACCATGCACTCAGGTCTCCCAGTTTTGTAAACGACCGGCGCCTGCCGCCCAATTATAGTGTTCCAGTCAAATCCCAATCCTCTCGGCTTCCCCCCACTCTCGTCATCGTTGCACCGGTCGTAATGGCCAGTAATTTTGGCGTTCGACTATCCGGCGACGTGTCGCACGACTTCAGTACGCCCCCCCTCGGTGATGTAGTCATCCCCGTGGGGCGGAGGGTGTGGCAGCGTAGCGCGGTTTTAGTTCCCGCATCGGAAGCACGGCAGCGCGCTATGCGCCAGACATCCCCGCGCCGAAGCGCCCCGCCGGAGAATATACCGGCGTCAAAATCCCGGCGCAAGAGAGCCCCTTCGCGAGATCGCATCGACTTGGCGGGGCGCGAGCCGAGCGTACCTTCCCGCAGGACTTTTTGTCTCTTGACAAATCAAGCCAAGTGTTATAAGCTACACGTGCGATGAAGGTTTGGCGCCGTGCTACCCGCCGCGAAAGTCTCCCTCCCTTATACGCGCACCGTGGAAATCACAAAAAAATTCTTTTTTATCACCAGCGAAGCCGGAATGTTATTGAAAACAAAGGTAGCCAAATGGTTGGTTCTAATGAGTTATTGAAAGAACAGGGGTTACACGTATTTGTCTCTAAAATCTTGATAACTTATTGAAAGCAAGAGTGATAGACATTGAACGGGCGGTTTGCAACTCTAGAAAAACCGCTGAAATTACCCTCAAATGACCGTTTTCACGCCAGCTTTCTGGCAGCATTTCCCCGAGTTTAGCAAGGGCCGGGGCAGGTATAATCAGCAATTGCAACTGCAGGGCAAAGAACTCCCGTGCAAGGAGCGCCGGTGTTCCGCAAAATCCTGATTGCCAATCGCGGAGAGATTGCCGTACGCGTGATGCGCGCATGCCGCGAGATGAACATCCGCACCGTGGCGGTATTTTCGGATGTGGACCGCAAATCGCTGCACGTGCGCTACGCCGATGAGGCTTATCCCATCGGCCCTGCGCCCTCCAAGGAAAGCTACCTGCGGATCGACCGCATCCTGGACGCGGCGCGCCACAGCGGCGCGGAAGCGATTCACCCCGGTTACGGATTTCTGGCGGAAGACCCTGGCTTCGCGCGCGCCTGCGAAGAGGCGGGAATCACTTTCATCGGTCCTCCGGTGAGCGCCATGGAGTTGATGGGCTCGAAGACCGCTTCCCGCCACGCGCTTCTGCAGGCGGGATTACCCGTTGTCCCCGGCGCCGATCGCGATCTCGAAAGCTTCGAAGAGATCCAGCGCATCGCGAGTGAGATCGGCTACCCCGTGATGCTGAAAGCCTCGGCCGGCGGTGGAGGCAAGGGGCTGCGTATGGTGCGGGAGGAATCGGGTCTGGAATCCGCCTACCGCACCGCTCGCTCGGAGGCGCAGAACGCCTTCAATGATTCGGCGGTTTACCTGGAAAAGTACATCGAGCACCCCCGCCACGTGGAAATCCAGATTCTCGGTGACCGGCACGGCCACTTGATTTATCTGGGCGAGCGCGAATGCTCGCTGCAACGGCGCCACCAGAAGGTGGTGGAGGAATGCCCTTCTCCCGCCGTGAATGACGATCTGCGCCGGCGCATGGGCGAGATCGCCGTGCGCGTCGGCAAGCTGGCGGGCTATTGGAACGCCGGAACGGTGGAATTTCTCCTCGACCCGCAAGGCAATTTCTATTTTCTGGAAATGAATACCCGCTTGCAGGTGGAGCATCCGGTCACGGAGTTGGTGACCGGCATTGACTTGGTCAAGGAACAAGTCCGCATTGCGGCCGGAGAAACCCTGGCGTGGCGGCAAGAGGACGTGCGGATGCGCGGGGCGGCCATCGAGTGTCGCATTTACGCCGAAGACCCCGCTAACAATTTCTTCCCCTCGCCGGGGCTCATCACGCGGTTGCAGGTGCCGGCCGGGCCGGGAATCCGCCGCGACAGCGGGGTGTACGAAGGCTGGCAAGTGCCGCTCGAATACGACCCACTGCTCTCGAAAATCGCCGTGTGGGCTCGGGACCGCGGGGAGGCCATCGCGCGCCTGCGGCGAGCTCTGGGTGAATATGAAATTCAAGGCATCCGCACGAATATTCCCTTTTTCCGCCGTGTGCTGGAGCACACGGATTTCATAGCGGGGCGGCTGGACACCGGATTTAT
>JBEKNU010000100.1:0-24313 GCA_049522495.1 Terriglobia bacterium | reverse complement strand
CAATTGGCTGATGGCGCTACACCCTCCGACGAGGATACCGCCACCTTCGGCCTCCGCTGGTATCAGTTCAAAGTGGACAATGGCTTTTTCCTGAATGGGAAACGCCTGCAATTGCGCGGCATGAATCGCCATCAGGATTATCCCGGCCTCGGCAACGCCTTGCTGCATCGTTTACAGGTGCGCGATGTGGAGATTCTGAAGGAGACGGGTGTGAACTTCGTGCGCCTGTCGCACTACCCGCAGCACCCGGTGTTTCTCGACACTTGCGACCGCTTGGGAGTTCTGGTTTACGAGGAGATTGCCACCTGGCAATACATCGGCGGAGAGCAGTTCATGCGCAATGCCGAAGCGATGATGCGCCAGATGATTGCGCGCGACGCCAACCATCCTTCCATCATTTTGTGGGGGCTGATGAACGAAGGCCGGTCGCGGCCCATGTTTGAGCGCTTGCAACGCGTCGCCCGCGCCTCAGACCCCACCCGTCTCACGGTCTATGCGGAGAACAATCCTGACGAGGGCAAGAAGTTGGGCACTGTGGACGTGCCGGATGTGCTCGGGATCAATTACGAGACCAACCACATCGACCAAGTTCACGCCCTCTTACCCAATTGCAAGCTGGTCACCAGCGAACACTCGAATGCCGGCGCGCGGCGCGGGGATTTGGACGCTGAGATGAAACAGATTGATCAGGTCAAAGCCAATCTTGACATTCTGGAATCACGCCGCTACATGGCCGGAAGCTCCTTGTGGTGCATGCACGATTACGGCACCGACTACTGGCCCGTCTGGCCGGAACAGCACTCGGGTGCGCTGGATTCCACGCGCTTGCCGAAGGAGCTTTGGTACTACCTCAAAAGCCGCTGGACGCAGGAACCGATGGTCCACTTGTGCGGCCATTGGACGTGGCCCGGGGAGGAAGGCAAGCCGCGCGTCGTTACGGTGGTCACCAACTGCCCTTCCGTGGAGTTGTTCCTGGGCGGAAGCTCGCAAGGTGTTCGAAAGGGCGAGGACCCCATGCGCTGGAGCGTTGTTTATGCACCGAGCGCCTTGAAAGCCGTGGGCAGTTGCGGCGGGGGTGAACTTACGGACGAGCTGCGTCCGGCCGGGCCCCCGGCGAAGATGGAGGTCGATGCGAATCCCAGCGTCATTGAAGTTATCCACACAGACGTCACGGAACTTACCGTCAGCGTGCGGGACGCGCAAGGGACGCTCGTTCCCATTTCGGGTGAGGTTCATTTTGAGGTGGCGGGCCCCGGTATGCTGAGGGGAATCGGTGGTGCACCGGCGGCGAAGATCTCCGCAGGTGTGGGTCGAATGTTGCTGCAAAGCGCGACGAAGCCCGGCGAGATAACCGTGCGAGCGATTTTCGAGAACTTGCCGCCGGCGGTGGTGACGGTCACCAGCCGGTGAGGGCGATGATAGTAAATTCAGGTCTACTCTTCGCTCGGTCGCCCCGGCCGCAGAGGAGTTGGGGCTCAGAGGGACGAGAGTCGAATTGGGAACGGTTTCCTTGACAAAGTATTAATGGGCATTATTAGGAGTTAAATCTAGCTTATAAGGGTACCCATGCCGAAACCGAAAGCATTCAGCATATTTGTCATCTGGACTTGTGCGCTCCTTTGCATGGCGACTCGTTTATCAGCAGGAGAAAACCGCACCGACTGGATGTACCAGGCGAGATGGGGAGTGTTCATGCACTATCTGGGCAGCAGCCCGGACCTGCCGGTGGCCGAATGGAACCGGTTGATTGATGGATTCGATGTCGAAAGCCTGGCTGGCCAACTGCAATCCGTGGGGGCAGGATACTTAGTCATCACCCTCGGCCAGAATTCCGGATACTACCTGTCACCGAACCGGACTTACGATTCTTTCGTCGGCATCCGGCCGAGCAAATGCTCGCAACGCGACCTGGTTGCCGACCTTTACGCTGCGCTCGCGCCCCGGCATATCAGTTTGATGGTCTACCTGCCCGCCGGCGCTCCTGACCGCGACCCGGTGGCGATGCAGGCGCTCGAATGGGCGAAGGGCCCGGACCGAAATGCGAACTTCCAGCGCAAATGGGAACAGGTCATCGCGGAATGGTCCACGCGCTGGGGCGACAAAGTACGCGGCTGGTGGTTTGACGGCTGCTACTGGCCGAACGCCATGTACCGCTTCTGCCCGCCACCGAATTTCCAGACCTTCGCCGACGCCGCGCGTAAGGGAAATCCTCAGAGCGCTGTGGCTTTCAACCCCGGAGTCTTTTATCCGATTTTTGCGGAGTCCGAGCAGGAGGATTACACGGCGGGTGAGATCGACGATCCGGCGCGCGTACAGTGCCGCGGCCGATGGGTGGATGGCACACAGTTTCACATGCTGAGTTTCCTCGGGGCACGTTGGAGCGGCGGCGAACCTCGTTTTCCCGACGCCCAGGTTGCCGAGATCAGCGCCGCCATCGTGCGGCATGGCGGCGTGGTGACGTGGGATGTGCCCCATGGTCTCACCGGCCAGATTCCTGATTCCTTTATGCGGCAGCTTAGGGCCATCGGTGAGGCCGTGGGAAAAGTGGCGCGTTGATCGGACGACGCGCACTTCCCTTTGCTCCCCGATTCCGTTATGGTGTCCATCTGCACCGTACGGTGCGGCGTGCCCATGTTATGTCAGCCTCGGCGATTTTTTCCGCAAGGAGTCCTGCCTTGATTTCTTCATATGATCGGAAGTGGCCGCATTTTCAATTATTGTCTGCACTGTTCAAGGGTTTGATGTTGGCCGCGATTATCCTCCCGGCGCGCCCGGCCCGAGCCGTCGAGTGGTCCACGCTCTTCACCGCGCAGGATGTGCGCGATCACCTGTCAACCGAGCAGGGGCGCCAGGAAGCGCTGGCCTTCTGCCGCAAGATGGGCGTCACCAAGGTCTACATTGAAACCTTTCGCGGATACCAGGCGGATGAAGTCACGCTGAAGGCCGCGCGCGATTTCTTTCGCCAAGCCGGGTTGAAGGTCTCCGGCTGCGTCACCACGGTGGGGATCAGCAAGCCTTCCAGCGGTGGCCACTCCTGGGTTTGTTACACCAATCGCCAGACGCAGGAGCGGTTGGAGGCCATCTTTCGCTTCACCGCCGCCCTATTTGACGAAATCATGATCGATGATTTCTTCTGCACCGACTGCCAATGCTCGGAATGCGCGGCGGCAAAAGGGAAGCTGAGCTGGGACCAGTATCACGAAAAGCTGATGTTGCAAATCAGCCGCGCGCGCGTTCTCGGCCCCGCGCGCGCCGTGAATCCCCACGTAAAAGTCATCATCAAGTTCCCCCAGTGGTACGACCGCTTTCAGGAACGCGGCTACGTGCCGGACCAGGAAGCGGCGATTTTCGACCGCATCTGGGTGGGCACGGAACTCCGCGATCCGGCCTCTGACCATTGGGGGAACAAGCAGCAGTACGAGGGATACTTCATTTATCGATGGCTCACCGACGTGGGTGGAGCCAAGACCGGAGGTGGTTGGTTCGATCCTTTCGGCACCACGCCCACGCTTTACCTGGATCAGCCCTTGACCACCATTCTGGCGGGCGCCCCCGAGGTTTTCCTCTTTCACTACGGCGCGCTGACCTCGGCGGATTACCAGGCACAGGCGGATGCTTTGGCGCCGCGGCGCGAGCAATATGAAAAGCTCGCCACCTTTGTTTCCGGCTGGGCGGGCATTCCAACTTACAAGCCCGTCTCCAGTGATCCCGGCGAGGAAGCGTATGTTCTCGACGAGATCGGCATGTTGGGAATTCCTGAAACCCCCACCGCGCATTTTCCCGAAGGCGCCCGTGCGGCAATCCTCACAACGCAGGCGCTGGGAGATGCGGAACTGGTACCCAAACTTGTGCGCATGCTTGCCGCTGGCGGCACGGCCTTCATCAGCCAGCCGCTCGCGCACCGGCTCAATGGCGACCCTCGACTGCCCGCGCCCGCGCCACTCGACCTCGAAAAGGATCAATATGTGAAAACGATGCAGGTAGGGGAAGGGAAGCTCGTGGTGTTCTCTGACGCTTTGCCGCACTTGACGCACGTGGATGGGCAAAACCGCGTCGAGCAACTCACGCCCGAGCTCCGCAGCGCGCTGGAAAATTTGCGGGGCAAAGTTTCGGATTTCACGGTGACCTCGCTTGACGCCCCCCCGCGGGTTGCCGTCTACCCGCTCGGCAGACGCGTTGCGGTGGTGAACTATACGGAACTGCCCGTTGCCTGCCGGTTGACCGGTATCGCCGGCATGGCGCGCAAATTAACACAACTCTATTCCCTCGACGGCGCGGCGCTTGCGCCCGATGGTGCAACGCTCCATCTGCCGCCCCATGCGGCGCTGGTGGTGGAATAGTGGCATAGGCAGGAGGACCTGTGCACAAGGCTGATGCATCCCCCGCATAGGGCACAAGCAGGAGTGCCTGTGCCACCTCGCCATTCCGCCTCTGTATTGATCCGGCACAGCTTGACGACGGGCCGGGCGCCATGGTATTACATTTGTGAAGATGTAAGGGGGAAGCATGGAATCGGCGATTACGGTGAAGGGCCAAGCTACCATCCCGAAGGCCATCCGGGAGCATCTCCGCTTGAAGCCGGGGGACCGCGTGAAGTTTTTTGTCCATCCGGACGGTACGGTGGTTCTCCTGCCCAAACTTCCCGTATCGGCCTTAAGGGGTATGCTGAAGCGCTTCCGCCGGCCCGTGTCGATCGAGCGAATGCGTGAAGCCATCGCGGAGGGGGCCGCCGGGCTCAGTTCACGCGCCCGACGCCGATGATCGGGCTCGACACCAACATTCTCGTTCGCTACCTCGCGCAGGATGACCCCGTGCAATCGCCGATCGCGACGAATATCATGGAATTCCGCCTGACCGAGGCCAACCCCGGCTTCATCAGCGTGGTGGCGATGGTCGAGACGGTGTGGGTCCTTGATCGCGCGTACGGCCTGGCAGACCACGAAATCGCGGCGGCTCTCGAGCGCATGCTCCAGGCGGACACCCTGGTTATCGAAAACGAGCAGCAAGTGTTTACCGCGACAGCGGCGCTTAAAGAAGGGAGGGGCGCGTTTGCCGACGCTCTCCTTGGGGCGCTTGGGGACCGGGCCGGCTGCGCCCACACCCTGACCTTCGACAAAGCGGCCCTGAAACTGCCTAGATTCGAGCTTCCTTGATTTAAGCCCAAAAGGCGCGAGCCAACTGACTCCAGATTCCCGAAAGGTCCCTTGATGCTCGTTCTCGACATTGGCTGCGGAAAGAAGAAACAGGTGGCCGGCGCCATCGGACTTGACCGCCAACCGGGCTCGGATGCCGACGTCCTTTGTGAATTGGCGCATTTCCCTTGGCCTCTCCGCGATTCCTGCGCAGACCAGATTCATCTCTCCCACTTCCTCGAGCACCAGCCTGATGTCCTCCGTGCCATGGCGGAGGTGCACCGCATCGCCAAACCCGGAGCGGAGGTCGTCGTCGTGACGCCGCACTACAGTTGCATGGACTCTTACACGGACCCCGCCCACCTCGTGCACCTGGGATTTCACAGTTTCGATTACTTCGTGCAGGGGACTTTCGAGAATTTCACCTACGGCTCAGGAGGATTCCGGATTCTCGATCGGCGCCTGACCTTCGGCCATAATTTCTTGTTGGATAATTTAGGACGAATTATTGCCGGAATTTCGATAGATTTCTACGAAAAACACTTCGCCTGGATCTTCCCCGCGCGGAACATCCACTGCCGGCTTGCGGTGGTCAAATAACCTGGCCTTTCTTGGGGGATAGTTAGCCCGGATTTCCCGCTGTGAGCCAGCGTAGCAGAGACCTCCGCCTTTGAGGTCTGCGGTTCTTCCTTAAGTTCACGCTTTCGAATTTGAGGACTGGCCCCCGTCCTTGGAATTTGAGGTTTGCCGTAGGAAGAGCTTGACTCTCCATAACGGCAGGACTAGCTTAACAGCATACGAACTGCAACACGCTTTTTAGGGAGTTGCCGGTGCGCTATTTACCCATCTGGCTGCTTCTCATCGCCATTTCGCAGTCACCTGCCGCGAAGGTCTCCGGAACCAAGGTGACAATCCGCGACACTTTAGGCGGGCATTCGAGCGACACGACGATCTATGTGCAGGGAGACCGCATGCGGAGGGAAACCCGCACAGGCATGGGGCGGACGAAGGCGGATGGTTCAGAGCAATGGATCGAAGGGCCCCGGCTGGCAATTATTACCCGGTGTGACCTGGGGCAAATGTTTGAATTAAATCTTGATTCGGCCCAATACGAAGCGGCGCCTTATCCGCCCAAGCCTCTTACCAAAGAAGAGATCGAGGCCCGCGGATTGATCAGACCACAGATACCTTTTCCCCCAAAACCCACAGTCCGAGTAGAAACAAAGACGGCCGATACGGGCGAGCGGAAAGAGATGTTTGGACGCACCGCGAGACACGTCATCACCACAATAACCTACGTCCCGCTGGAAGGCGGGCATAGCGACCCCCGGGAAACAGACATCGATGGGTGGTATATCGATTCTAATTCCAACCAGCAACTGCCTTGCGACCGGCGATGGCCAGAGGGGACGCGAGGTCATGGCGCTTTCGTGACTGCAACGGTGGGAAATCAGCCGGTGGAGTGGCCCGAATTCACCGAAATCGGGAAACCGGAAACAGGTGCGGCCCTGCGGCAAGTCAGCACCACAAAAGGCACCCGCACACTGCCGGATGGAACGAAGAGGCAGACAGAATCAAGGTATGAATCCTTCGTGACAGAACTCGACGAGGGGCCTCTCGATCCGGCGCTGTTCGAGGTTCCCTCCGGGTTCAAGCGCGTGGAGCACATCGAGCGAAATCCCACTTTGCCGCTTTCCCTCCAACTCGAAGATTTCTGGGCACGACTTAAGGTCAGAGTCGCCGGCCTGTTTAGCCCTTAAATGGCTTGGGTAACTTCGAGGAGCCGCCGAGTTTCAAACCAACTCTACGCTGCCCCGCTGAAATGACTCCAAAACTTATCCGAAATATAGTAAGATAGGAGTGAATTTGAATTAGCAAAAGGATTGCCACCATGACCTTGAAGACGCGGCTCGCGAAGAAAGCCCCTCTACCCCTCCGAGGCCGGCGCAAGTCCAAGTTTCAAGCGGACTTGGCCCCCGCGGAAGACCAGATGGTGCGGGGCCTTAAGCAAGAGTTGCAGCTTAACAGCAACACGGATTTTCTTTCCGACGCCCTGGCGTTATTCCGGTGGGCGGTGGGGGAGAGGAAGCGCGGGCATCGCATTTTCAGTGAAGCGGAAACGGGCGAGCGCAAAGAATTGGTGTTACCGCGGCTCGAACGCGTTGCCCCCGAGTTGGCGCTCCCGCGGGTGGAGATTACTTGGACTCCGCGCGAACTGGAGCGCCTCGGAGATCTCGCGACGAAAGAACCCGCTCCGCCCACAGAATCGTTGATTCGAGCCATGCGAGGCTGAATGGCCGTCCTCATCCGCCGACTGGAAGAGTTCGACCAAGTCGCACCTTTCGATTGTGGCGATGAGCCGCTCAATAACTACCTCCGGCGTCATGCCTGGACAAACCAGCAGAAGAGTTCCATAGGGGTGACGTATGTGGCGATCGATGAGGGCGCTCCGCGCAGCGTGCTGGGATACTTCACCCTCGCCATGGCCGGTGTCCCCCGCGATGCCTTTCCCAAGAAATACGTGCGCGGGCTTCCCCCCTACGATTTGCCCCTGATTCTGTTGGCGCGATTGGCGGTGGACCGGCGATTTGCCGGGAAAGGGCTCGGGCATGCCCTCATTTCCGAAGCCTTCAGAATCGCCTTGCGAGTCGCGGATGATGTGGGATGCCGGTGCATCATCGCCGATGTGTATCAAGATCGGATCGATTGGTATGCGCGCTATGGGTTCGTGGCGCTGGAGGGCGGTGACCCGAGCCGTCCGCAACGAATGTTCCTCGATATTCGAACGGTCCGCAGGGCGCTTGAGGGGACGACATGAAAACACCTCTATCCAATCTCGCCGACGGCACCGAAACCAAACGCAGCCTTGGCGAAGCGCTGTTTCGCATCAACGGCGGCGAGGGAACCTCTCCAGTGATCTTTGGAGAGAAGGGCGATAGCGGTCTGCTGGGCAGTGTTTCGTTGGAAGTCCTGGGCTTTATGTTGGACCCCTTCAAGCGCGAACTCCGTCCTTTACCCATGCTCTTGGCCGCGCAGCAACCGCCCAATTGGACGGCAAGCCGGCCCGCGCGAAAGCAAGCGTAGTTCGGACCTTCGCCTTCGAGTTCTATGGAGAATTTCCAAAAAGTTTGGAGATTCGTGTCAACGGTCAAGGGGCGGATGCGGCCCATTTCCCCAACCTGAAAGTGACTTGCACCATGACTCGCACCGGCACCGGGGTGCCGAGTCTCATGGCCGGATTGAACTTCCAGGTCTTAACGGTTTCAACAGCATTTTCATCCAAGCCGAAGCCGAGGGGTTTTACCACTCGGCAATCCGAGACAGCTCCCGAGGTATCGATGGTGATCCACAGGACAACGGTGCCTTGGTACTTCGCCTTGAGAGCCTCCTTGGAGTAGGGGGGATCGGGTTTGTAGATCGGGACAGGCTCCGTCACATCTCCCCCGACCGAGTAAACGCCTGCGGGGGCCGTTTCGGCCAACTGGGGGGGAACATAATCAGGCCCTGAAACCCGAACCAATGCAGCCCGCAGCGTTTCCTCGGTCTCGCTGGCATACCCCACCCTGTAATCAGAAACCAACCCGCTCTTATCAATGAGCACCAGGGTGGGCAGGGTGCGAACCGAATAGCTGTCGATCGCCGGGTTGCCGCGAGGGCAGAGCACCGTAGGGTACCCATATCGGTTATTGCCGACGAAGGTGCGGACGGTCTGCTCGTCCTCATACTGATCGATCGCCACTATGACCACGTCCTGCTTGCGGAATTTCTTGAACAAGCTGTTCAGTGTGGGTATGGCCGCCCGGCTGGCCTCCGACCAACTCGCCCAGAAATCCAGCAGCACCACCTTGCCCTTAAGTTCGGAAAGTTGAACCTCTTCGCCATCCAGACTGCGAAGTTTAAAGTCGGGTGCCGGTCGCCCCAGGAGCGCCTGACGAGGAGCCGGCGTGGGCGTGGCTTGCTCGGTTGCCCCGGGGGGTGGGGCGAACGCGAAGGTGTCGGCGGGCAAGTCGAGGTTCATCTGCACATCCGTGTACTCGGTGGTCTCGAAAGCGGCTCTTTTTGCACCGGAATCCCCCACCTTGGTCTCCGTCTCCGTCCGGGTCTTCCACACCCAGTGCGAATTGTGATCAATCCAAAAGAGGACATCGCCATACTCGACGTTGCCCGAGAGGTGGGCGCGCTCGTAATGCGCCTGGATCACATCGCACCGGTGGTTCCCTGAGTCCGTTTGGAAATCTTCCTGCCGAAGGAGTTGCGCGCTGAGCAAGCGGTCTGTCAGAAACCGCAGGTCGATCCTGCTGTTGAAGAGGAAGATGGGGTCCGGCGTTGCCGGCACGGTTGAGTACTTGTTGGTTGTGACGAAGTAGGTCCAGTGTCTTTGTCCATCGCACCCTTGCAGGACGGTTCCGGATTGGCTCTTCGCCTCCTGGCGAAAACGGTTGTCGGATGTGAGGATCAATGTGAACGAAGTGCGGGTGACATTGTCCACGAACTGGTCATGCCGTTCGTAGAGTTTCATCCCCTTGAGTTGGAGGTTCGAAGCCCCACGGTAGACAGACGCCGCGTCATTCAAAATGGCGAATTCGGGCCCTGCGAGCGCGCCGCCGGTTGCTGCCGACTGGTCACCAGGTTGGGGGGTCTGCGCCGCCATGATGCCGCCCAGGAATAGCCACCCCAACAAAGCCCAGCGCACTCGAATTACCACGCCTGATCGCGAGTAGATCATGGCACGACCCCCTCCACCGTAGCGAGAATCTCCGTCTCTACGGTAACTCTCAGAGCTGATCAGCAACGTTCGGGGTCCTGTTCCAGCGACTTCCGGCTGAATCTCACCGTATCATCGGTACTGTCTATAACTACCACGAGATTGGTCTCAAGCAATTTTACGGGGAGCCTGATTATACCAAATCTGCGTCGCTCGGAATACCGTCCCGGTCGCGCTTTTCGTGGTGACGCCTAACGCGGTGCTACCCAAGGACGGAGGTGATGGACCAGGAGAAACCTCCACCTTCAATTCCAATGTCGCGGACCCCCTCTTGCAAAGCAGCTGTCGCAAAGCAGCTGTCGCAAAGCAGCTGTCGCAAAGCAGCTATGCCAAATCGCGGCGGGCGTCTATAATCGCGGGCTCAATAGGTTTGTTTAATTGTGCATTCATAATTTTGGGAGGCTTTCATGATTAAGATGACACGGCGGGATTTTCTGGAGGTTACAGGAGCCGGTTTGGGCGGCTTGGCGCTGAAAGATGGTTCAATGCTTTTGGCGCAACCGGTGGAACTCTCCGGCGAGTTGGCGGCGCTTTACCAAAAGTTCCTCGACCCGGACAGGAAATACAGTATTCGGCCGTTTTGGTTTTGGAACGGAACCCTAACGGGCGAGGAACTGGGGCGCCAGATTCGCCAAATGGTTGAGCATGGCGTTTATGGCGCCTATGCCCACAATCGCGACGGTCTCCAGACTCGCTATCTGTCGGAAGAGTGGTGGCAGGCGCTGGGCGGGGCCTTGCAGGCGGCCAAGGAAGCCGGGTTTTCCCTCTGCATGGTCGACGAGTTTGAGTGGCCCAGCGGCGAAGCGCGCGATTATTGGATGCCGGGCATCAACAAAAGCCACGTGATTGAAGGCAATCCCGAGTTCCATGCGCGACGCATGCGGCCCACGGAGAGTATTGTGCACGGGCCGAGCCGGTGGAGTTCCCCCCTCATGGAGAATACCGTCGCCGTTGTGGCCGGGAAGCGGCTGGGACCGGACCATTTGGACGGCAATTCCCTGCAAACTTTGAGTTGGGAGAAGGGCGCAAAGGAATTCTCCTGGGACGTGCCGGAAGGGGAGTGGCTCACCACCGTCTACGACCTTGTCCCGGCGGCGCCGCAACTGGGCAGGGTGGACCTGATGAGCCGGGACGCGATCGCCAAATTTATCAAAATCTATTACGAGGAGTTCTACAAGCGTTTTAGCCAGTACTTTGGCAACGCCATGCCGGCCACCTTTGCCGATCACGAGGGCTCCTACGGAGACAAACTCCCCTGGACACCGCGGCTCTTTGAAACCTTTAAGCGCAAAGCAGGTTATGACCTTACTCCCCACCTGCCGGGCCTCACCTACGACATTGGCCCCCTGACGGAAAAACTCCGCTGCGATCTCCTGGACACGGTCAGCGAATTGTACTCCGACAGCTTTTGGAAGCAGGTGAGCGACTGGTGCGACCAGCACAACATTTATCATTCGGGGCATGTTTGGGAGGAGTCGCTCTTCTGGGGTCCAGCGTGGCAAGGCGACTTCTATCGCATCCAGCGCTCCATGTCCACTCCGGGCTGCGACACGCTGGTGGAATGGGCGCGCCAGTCGGTTTGGCTGAAGGAGGTCACTTCCGTTGCTTCCCTCGAGGGAAAGCACACGGTTTGCGAGAATCAAGGCGTGCTCGGCAGCAATTCCTACCTGAGCCCCGAGATGATGCGCCGGACGTCCAACTGCCTGGGCGCCTGGGACATCGGTGAGTATGTTCCGCATGCCTTCAATTATGACCTGACGCGCACCAACTACCCGCCCGACTGGTTCCGCGGGCAGCCCTATCTGGAATGGTTTCGCTTCTATGCTGACCAGATGCGGCGCATCAGCTTCGTCAATTGCGAGAGCCAGCGCTTGGCCGACGTGGTGGTCCTGTATCCGCAGGTTTCCATTTGGGGACAGGCGGCGCCGGCATTCCACAAGGAACGTACGCTTCAGATCCTCGATAATGCCAACTGGAGTCCCGACGCGGTGGAGACCAGCGAGCAATACGCCGACCTCAAACTGCGCCTCACCGATGCACGTTACGACTTCATGGTCGCGGATGATTACTACGTGGCGAAAAGCGATGTCGCCGGCGGCCTTCTGCGCATCAACAAATCGGAATTTAAGGTGTTGATTCTTCCCCCCATGTCCACCACGCGGCGGGCCACTGCCATGCGGGTGCGCGACTTTTACCGCGCGGGCGGAACGGTTATCGCTCTGCGCCGCCTGCCCTATAACTCCGTGGAGATCGGCCGCGATGACCCGGAGTTGAAATCGATCTGGGAGGAAGTGTTCGATCTTCGCTCCTCGCTTAAACCTTACGGTTTGCGCACCAACCCTGGCGGCGGTCGCTCCTATTGGGTGCCGGGTTCCGTCACCGACCTTGTCGAAATCGTTCGTGAAGTGGTGGACCCTGACATCGAATTGGTGGAAGGACTAACCGATCACCTGTTCTCCATGCACAAGCGGAACGCGGGAGTTGATCTCTACTGGGTGGTCAACGATACGCCCGAGGCGCGCACACACTTGTTGCGATTCAAGGCCAAGGGCCGGCCGGAGAAATGGGAGGCGCCAACGGGTAAGCGCTCACCCTTGTTCTATGAAACGCAGGGAAACAAAACTCTGGTGCGCCTGGCCTTGGGTCCCTGGGATGCCGCCTACGTGGTGTTTGATCCCGCGGGCGCGGAACAACTGCTGGCTCTCGCGGAGACGAACCTGGAAGAGTTCCAGGTGTTGCGCGCCGACGAGAAGCAAGTGGTTGTACACGGGCGCGGCACACCTGGCGATAGGACTGGATTCGTGGAATTGCAGAAGGGAAGCGGCCGCTACCGAGGAGAATATCGTTCCAAGGGTGCTCCCGCGCAGGATATTTCCAGCGATTGGATTGTCACGGTGGAAGCGCCCTCCATTGACTTGCCCTATGCGCAGGTTCGCGAAGATCCCACGGGCCGGGGTCTGAAGGAGCGCTGGTACGCCAAGACCGGGGATGCAGCCAATTGGAATCCCCTTTGGCTCGCTCCGCAGATGCGCTCGATCTGTAAGTGGAATGCCATTGGCTTGTTCCCGAACCCTGACGATCGCGGCTTGGAGGAAGTGTACGAGCCGGAGCGCGAAGAGCGGGTCAATTATGCCCAGACGTACACCGGCAACGATGGCCAGCAAATCCGCTGGGTGGAATTCAACTCTGCCGACGATTCCATAGCACCCCCGGAGGGGAATGGAAACATCGAGGTGGTGGGAGGGCCTTACGGCGCGCGCAACTACATCGTTGACTATGGCCGTGTGCTTCGCGCGGAAGTGATGCACGGTACAGTTTACCTGCAAACCAACGTTTACCACCCGCAAGGCGGCGAGGCGGTGATGCTGCTGGGAGCGCCTCACCCCACCACCGTTTTTCTGAATCAGGAGAAAGTCTATTCGCGCTGGGTGCGCCCCCTTTACTATGACCCTATCGATGGGTTCGCGATGCGCATCCCCCTCACCCTCAAGAGCGGATGGAACAGCATCCTGATCAAGTTCCTCCACAACAGTCCGGATGACGGAAAGCAGCCGCAATTCACTTGCCGCATCGAGCAGGCAAATGGCGCAGCCATCGAAGGCCTGGCGGCGAATTCGAGGATTGTTGATGATCCACGGACGGAGCCGCAGGGCTATCGCTGGCTGAGCTTCGCGATCCCACGCGTTGCGCGCACGCTCCGAATCCCGCCATTACGGGATTCGTACCTGGTGTTTGTTGGCGCCAAGCAGGCTCCCGCCGCGGCGGAGATCACGCTTCCCCACGGCGCGCGTACGGTGACTTTGCGGGTCAGCGCCCGGGAAGTGCTCGATCATCCCTTTGCCGTTTCCACCACCCCGGCGGTGCTCCCGCTCGGAACGTGGAAAGTGCCGGGGCTGGAACACTTTTCCGGAACGATGATCTACGAGAAGACTGTGGACGTGCCGGCGTCGCTCCTGGCAGAGCGCGTGCTGCTGGACTGCGGTGTGGTCGGGGTGTGCGCGGAGGCCTGGGTGAATGGCACGCCTGTTGGGAAGCGGCCTTGGGGGCCGTACACCTTTGACGTAACCGAACAACTCCACCCGGGGAAAAACCAATTAAAGGTCCGCGTGGCCAATACCGAGGGCAACGCCCGCGCGGTGGGGACTTGGCGCAACCATCTCGAGAACATTGATGTGGACGGCTGGCACGGACCGGCCCGCCTGGCGCCGTTTGTGGAGCGGGAGATTACCTGCTCGGTGGTCTGACGGTCTCCAGAAGAAACTTGGCATCCAGATATTCGTCATCGAGGTTCTTGTAGACAGCGTCAAACACCACTGGCGCCTCGGGGGCAAGGGCGAGAATCTGTGCCAGCGCGCGGCGGTCGGCGCATTCACGGATCGGGGCGTTGGCGTCCCACACCCTTCCCGCAAGGTCCGTCCGGGGAGAACTTAGCAACCACATGCCAACCTTGTCCTTGAGCTTCTCGGTGAATTCCGCCATATCGTATTTTCTGCTTAGAAACAGCGCGGTACTGGGTGCCAAGCGGAAGTTTGACGCGCCGACCTGACCTGCCAATGCTGCAACTCTTTTCAAATCTTGCGTGGGTGCGCCGACAGCGAGGCGAAGGTACACGGTCGCCTGCTGTGCTCGCGCTTTTTCGCAGATGCGCCGCAGCGTTTGCGCAAACGACTGCCAGGTTTGATCGCGCGTAAAGGCGTTTTCCGGCTGGCGATTCAGTGAAAGGATAAGGTGGCGCATTTCCAGGGCTTCCATCTTGGCCATAACCCCTTCGATGGCCGCCATCGAGGCTGCATAATCCAATTCGATGTTATCGACAAGGCGGAGGTCCGGATACAGGTTTATACCCGAGGTGAAATCGACCACACACCCGAGGCCTTGCAAACGGATCCAGGCGTTTTCTCGTTTCAACTGGTCCGGTTCACGCTCTTGGAGGTATCGCCAATCGATCGCGATACTGTCAAAGTGCTCGAAGAAGGTAGGCCGCAAGAGCACTTCTTCCTTGAGGGAGCGAGCCCGCCGCAAAGGCAGCGCCCGGCCTCGCGGGCGAGCAGAGGGGGCAACATGGGCAATCGCCTCAATATTTTCTTCCGTCACGCGCACCGCAAAAATGCGAACGTCACCGCCGGCGATATTCTTATCGTCGCTCGCGCCGAGATCGCTTTTTTCCAAACCCTCCGGCAGTTGGCCCACTGCACCTTTCTCTGACTGGTCGAGGGACAGTTCGCGTATGGATTCGATCGGCCCGCAGTGCGAGATGATCTTGAATGGCCGCGAGCTCCAGGAATTGTTCGTGATTCCCAAAGTGTAAGCGCCGGGAGCTTTGCGGCAAGTAATCAGGCTCAGGCCATCGCCCGCTGCAAAGAGCATTTGGGCGCGCAATGCTCCATCGAGGATTGCGCGCACGTGCTTCAGGAGCGGATAGGGCTTGGGCAGCGGCTTATCGACTTCGTTCTGAAGTTGGCCGGCCAGCGTTGCGCCAACGCCCTCGATTTCCTTCGAGCCCACGCCGAAGGGACTGGCAAGCACCGTGATGCTGCCTTTCCCGAAGGGCATCGCGAAGGCCGCCGGAACGCCGGAACATTCCGCCAATATGCGCGCCGTTTTCGGCGGCACTAGAACGTGAAGCTCAAACGGCCTGTCTTCCACCACCGGGTTCGAGCCAACTCGAACCGTCGTGCCCTTGTCGAACTGCTTCAGGTTAACCCCGGCCTGAAATCCCGCGAGTCCTCCTGGAAGCTTAGCCAAATTCCCAGCAGTCAGGATCAGGCGCCCGCCCTGCTCGACGTAATCGTCAAACTTGTCGCGGATTTCCACACCGCCTTCCAACTCGCCCGCAACCACCAGGAGCGGGTAGCGAGCGAGGAGCCACGATGGGGCATCGCTCAAAAGGCAATCGGCCACGTCGCCATAGGGTGTGGGGGCGATAAACCCCGATTCGTCGTGGAAATATGAAGAGTCCTGATAGCCGGGGTAGATCATGTCGAGAACGCCGTCCGTCAAGTAATCGCCCGGCTCATAAGGCAGGTTGCCCCAAACTCTGTACACGTCGGAGGTGTAAAGGTGGCGTGGAAAGGTCCATCCGGCGAAGAAGTCGAGCAGCAGGGCAATGGGCGTCATCATAACGCCGGGTTGGCCCACAGCTTGCAGCCATTTGCCGGCGGCGCGCTGAATGAGCCCTATCGGCGAGAGTTCGTCGCCCTCCACCCCCCATCCTGCGACGGGCAGTCCTTGGATGGCATGGAAATAACTGCTCTCAAATCCAACCATCATGCTGTTATAGAGAATCTGACTGTAAAGGAGGCGCTTCAGCAGGCTCAGGCTGGTGCCATGGGTGGGCCCGCCGGTAATGCTGCCGTCGTGAATGTCGGGGCCATACTGCTTCCAGCCCCAGCGATTAAACACTGATGCGTTCCCGAACCACGGCACTCCGTATTGCTTTCCCGCGCCGCGTATGAAGGCGTAAAAGACTTGACCGTTAGGCAGTGCCTGGGCAGTCTCCGCCCCAATGAAAGTGTAAACACCTTCCTTCAAAAAATAGTGCCCGAAGTTGAGCGAGACGAGGGTCGACAGCTTGTTGCCGAGATCCCTGGTGAGCCGCTCAAAGTGGCGCTGAAAGTTCAGGTATTGCTCCTGCCGGCTTGCCGAGGAGGGATAAAGCTCGGATGCGTAGCCACCGATATACCGGCCATCCTGCTCGCCATTATCCATTCCCAACCAGTGCGTGCCTAACTTCGATTCGAGCAATTCGACCGAGCCCGCCGGAAGCCGGAACTGTCGCCCAAAGCCCCCCGGGCCGGAGCCGGGCACGTAGCCCCAGATGTCGAACAAGAAGAGGTTGCGCCGTTGGATTTCGTCGGCGAGGTCGCCGAGGTTGCGAGCTTCCAGAATCGGGTAAGAAATCCAAAGCACGTCGCCCAATTCGTGCTTCACCACATACTTGTCGATCCTTTCTTGGTATCTGACGATCAACCCATTCTCGATTTCGAAATCTCGCAGGGTCATGAGGTGCGTGCGCCCCTCGAAGGTGTCCCATCCCGGCGGCTGAACGTGGCGGCGCGTGTAGTCAGGATGCTTGCGGGGAACGAGGAGGTGGTCATAGATCCGGTGCGGCATTGCCGGCGGTTGTGCCGCGCCGGGTGGCTTCAAGTTTTCCGCGCCCGCCGCTGTCCTGCCGTTGAAAAGGCCTGAGCTCGCAATCCCCGCCAGGCTGGTCAGCAGCGAATCCTTCACAAACCGCCGTCTATTCATAGCACCCCTTGCGACTCTTCTTTCTTGTATGGGCGTTAACAAGCCGCACAGTATACAAGCAGGCGGCTTCACATGCCCCACGCTTCTTTGCGCGCTCGCACAAACCACTTGGCAACCCTACGCCTTTTCTGATAATCCTTATAGGTGGAGTGAGCTTGGGAATCCGCAGAGGGTTAGGCCTCCGCAAGCCAGGAAGTTCAATTTGGTCTGTCAAGTGTCCGTAAGACCCACGTCGACAGGATGGGCTGGAGAGACCCGAAGCAGTTGCATATCCTCGGAAGCAGGAAGGGTGGCTTTTCATGATCGAAGTTGAAAACCTCAGCAAACGTTATGGACCCACGTTGGCCGTTTCCGGCGTGAGCTTCAATGTGCAGAAGGGTGAGGTGCTGGGCTTTCTCGGCCCCAACGGCGCCGGGAAAACCACGACCATGCGCGTGATCACGGGATTCTTTCCCCCCACAGAGGGAAAGGTTCGCGTGGCGGGCTGCGATGTGGTGGATGAGCCTTTGGAGGCCAAGCGGCACATCGGCTATCTTCCGGAATTGCCTCCCGTCTATCCGGACATGACGGTGGTGGAGTACCTGGCCTTCGTGGGGCGGATCAAAGGTGTATCGCGTCGCGACTTAAGAACTCGCCTGGATGAGATCGTAGCGAGATGCGCGGTGGGGGACGTACGCAATCGCCAGATCGGAAAACTCTCCAAGGGTTACCGGCAGCGCGTAGGGCTGGCGCAGGCACTGATTCATAACCCCGACGTCCTGGTTCTCGACGAACCCACCGCCGGCCTCGACCCCAAACAAATCATCGAGACGCGCGAACTGATTAAAGGATTGGCGGGCCAGCACACGGTAATTCTGAGCACGCACATCCTGCCGGAGGTTTCGAAGACCTGCCAGCGCGTGGTGGTGATCAACGCGGGGCAGATTGTGGCGGTCGGAACGCCTAACGAACTCATGCGCCGCCTGCAAGGGTTTGAAACCGTCCTCGTCACCGCCGAAGGTCCGGCCGCGGCCATCATCGAAAAGTTCCAGCGCGTCGGCGGAGTAAACTGGGTCGAACCCCGCGAATCCAGTGGTGAGCGGGTGACGTTGGAAGTCCACTCCGAAAAGGACAAGGATGTACGCGCGGAGCTGGCGCGCGCCACCGTGGAATCCGGCTGGAAGCTGTACGAACTGAAAACGAGCGGTTTGAGCCTGGAGGAAATCTTCCTGAAGCTTACCACCAAGGATCTCAGTGAAGAGGCCGCGGCGAAAGCAGAGAAAGCGGCGAACTAATTGAGGTGTCAGGTATCAGGTGTCAGGTGTCAGGGGCCGGGTCCCTGGTTCTGGGTGCTGGATTTGGTTTCTCACTGGCACCTGACACCTGATACCTGGAACCTGACGCGAAAGGAAACGCACCATGCGCAACGTCATGGCGATGGCAGGGAAGGAATTGCAAGCCTACTTCCACTCGCCGATCGCCTACCTGGTTATGACCGTGTACACGGTGATATGCGGTTTTGTCTTTTACAGCTCCACGGCTTTCTTTGCCCTTCAATCCCTCCGCATGGAGGCGCAGGGTGGAATGGGGGCGCCGCCCTTAAGCCTGAATGACTACGTCATCCGGCCCATCCTGGGCGGAGTGCTCACCGTGGTGCTGCTCTTCCTGATTCCCCTCATTACCATGCGCCTTTATGCCGAGGAGAAGCGCTCGGGGACGATCGAACTCTTGCTCACCTCGCCGCTCACGGACATGGAAATCATCATGGGGAAGTTTCTGGGATCCATGATTCTGTTCGCGATCCTGGAAGCCTTGACGTTTCTCTACTTCACGGTTCTGTTTCTTTATGGGAACCCCAATGCCAAACCGCTTATCGCCAATGCGCTGGGGATGTTCCTTTATGGCGGCGCACTGATGGCGCTGGGCATGTGGATTTCCACTTTCACCAAGAATCAGATCATTGCAGGCTCGGTGGGCTTGGCCGCTTTCCTGCTTCTTTACCTTCTGGACTGGGTGAGTGCATATTCCCAAAGCACGGTCGGGCAGGTGATGTCCTATATCGCGCTGACAACCCATTTTGATAATTTCTCGAAGGGCGTTATCCAATTGAGTGACGTGGTGTATTACCTCTCAGTTGTCATGCTGGGGATTTTCCTGACCGCGCGCTCCGTGGAAGCCCTGAAAGGGAGGCCCTAGCCATGGCCTGGAAAGATCGTATTACCGGCCGCAGCGGACAACAAGTTCTGTCGGGAGCGAATTTTGCTCTCTACTCACTCATCGTGATTGCCCTCATCGTGCTGGTGAACTGGTTTGTCAATAACCACGACCATCGATGGGACATGACGCCCAACAAGAAGTACAGCCTCTCCGAGCAGACGCACAAAATACTCAAGGACCTGAGCCGGGACGTGACCATTTACGTCTTTGACCAGGAACACAACTTCGGTGAACGCCGCGACGTGCTGGGGATGTACTCATCCGCCTCCAACCGGGTGAAGGTGAAATACGTTGACCCCAATCGCCAGCCCGCTCTGGCCAAAGAATTTAGCGTGCGCAGCTATGGAACGATTGTAGTGTCCAGCGGCGATCGTCACATGGAATCCCAGGGTGACAGCGAAGAAGGGATCACCAATGCGTTGGTGCGCGTGCTGAAAGGCCAGCGGACGGCTTGCTTCATCCAGACGCACGGCGAGCGCAATCTGGACGGCACGGAGGGCGAAGGTTACGACCGCTTCAAGAAACAACTCGACAACGAGAACTACCAGACGCAAACGCTTCCCTTTTTGCAGAAGATGGAAATCCCCAAAGACTGCACCATGGCGATCATTGCCGGCCCGCAAAACGATTATCTCCCCCCGGAAATTGACGTCATTCGCAAGTATCTCCAGGACGGCGGACGCGTGCTCATCATGCTGGATGCCGGGGTCGAACTTCCCAATCTGACCAAACTGCTGAGTGACTTTGGGGTGACGGCTCGAAACGATTTGGTGATCGACGAAAACCCCGTGGCCCAAATCTTCGGCACCAAACCCTACATGCCCTTGATTGTTAAATACGGGACCAACGCCCTCGTTCAGCCGCTCAACGGCCGCGCCACGCTTTTCCCCCTCTCCCGCTCGTTTGAGGTGGGCAAGGACGCCAAACCGGGCGTGAGCGCTGACTCTCTCTGCGACACTTCTTCCGACAGTTATGGCGTCACCGACTGGAATCCCAAGATCGAGGAGATCCAGTTCCGCGCGGGCAAGGACGTGAAAGGCCCCCTCTCCGTGGCCGTGGCGGGCTCGGTCCCGGGGGGAGGAGAGAAGAAGACGGAAGGCCGCTTCATAGCCTTGGGAACTTCCCTGATCGCTTCGAACAGCTTCCTGAATTTTCAAAGTAACCGCGACTTCATCATGAACTCGATCAACTGGCTGTCGGCCGATGAAGATCTCATTTCCATTCGGGCCACGCCTCCGGAATCACAGCATCTGAACATGAATGCGGAACAGATGCGCCGGGTGCTCATTCTCGGGGTGTTCGGAATCCCCATCCTCATCGTGCTGGCAGGCGTGTTGGTGTGGTGGCAGCGCAGATGAAAAGGGCAGTGACGAGTGACAAGTGATGAGTGAAGAGCAAGTACGGTGGTGGCAAAGTCCATGAAGAAGCAAAAATTCCTGAATACCCTGATTGCCCTGGTGGTTCTGGCGGCCACCTGGGGAGCGTTTACCTATTACGACAAGCGTAAGGGCAGCGAGAAGCCCCTCGTCGAATCCACTCATCAAGCAAAGATTTTTTCCCTCGATGCGCAACACATCCAGTCGATTACCTTCAAGCCTCGCGACGGTGATGCTTTCTCCTGCCGCCGCGAAAGCGGGAAGTGGGCCATCACGGATCCTCACCCCTTGCAAGTGGACCAGGGCAACTTCTCCGGGATTCTGAATAGCTTGACCACCGCCACCGTCGACGAGGTCGTTGACCCCCACCCCACCAGCTTGAAGGATTACGGCCTGGCCCCCCCCAGCTTCACGCTGGAGGTCACAACCGATGCCAAGCCCCAGTCCTTCACTCTGCTGCTGGGCGACGACACACCCACGAGTGGAGGTTTGTATGCGCAGGCCAGCGGAAACCCGCAAGTCTTCACCCTGGCGAGTTATCTGAAATCTTCTTTGGAAAAGAAAGTGTTCGACCTGCGCGACCGCCGGGCGCTGACCCTGGAAGCCGACCAGCTTCAGAAAATCGGGGTTGAATACAAGGGGGCAAGCTGGACGCTGGAAAAGAATCCTGAGGGCGTTTGGGATTTGGCGCTCCCGCCCTCCGTGCGCGCGGACCGCTTCACGGTGGACGGCTTGGTCAGCCAATTGCGCGGCCTGACCATGCAGACCATCGCGGCGGAGGATAAGAAGAAAAACGGCGACTATGGATTCGGATCGCCGGAGTTGCACTTGCAACTGACGGGCAGCGACGGAACGCAGACGATCGTGGTGGGAAAAAAGGATAAGGATTCGGACCGCTATTTCGCCATGAATTCCGCGCTCGATCCGGTCTTCACGCTGAACTCCGACTTTGTCACCCAGTTTAAAAAGAACCAGGCGGATCTGCGCGAGAAGGACCTATTTTCATTTTCCGCGTTCGACGTAAAGCGCCTGGAAGTGGACACCCCCAAAGGTCATTGGGCTTTCGAGCTGCAAGCGAATCAGTGGAAACAGACCGCGCCCAAGTCCAAGACGGTGAATACCGATAAGATGGAAACCTTTTTGACCCACTTGCGAGACTTGCGGGCGGACTCCTTCCCCAAGGCCGGAAACCTGGCGGATTTTGGCCTGACCAAACCGGCTTACCGCTTCAACGTCCAGTCTGGAGAGAAGAACACCACCGAGATTGTGGAGGCGGCGAAATCCGGCGATCACGTCTATGCGCGAAGATCCACGGACCCGCTGCCCAGCGAGCTTTCCAAAACTGCGTTGGATGATGTGGAGAAATCGTTAGGAGAGATCTGAAGAGCAATGACGAGAAAATCAGTGACAAGTGATAAGTGACGAGCTAGCGAAAGACGAAAAGCGAAACTCGAACCTCGCCGCGATTTTCAAGTTTCGATTTTCGAATTTCGGTCCTTGCTGACTCGTCACTTGTCACTGGTCACTTGTCACCGCCTTACCTATTCTTCCACACCGGCTTGCGCTTCTCGATGAGTGCGCGCAGGCCTTCCTGGGAATCCTGAAGCTCAAACAACTGGTTTAAGTAGAGGTCTTGGGCCAGTTTCAGCGCCTCGTTGAAGGGCCGCCACGTGCCCTCGAACATCACTCGCTTGAGCAAGGTCAACACCGGACCGCTTTGTTCGGAGAGGCGCTTCACCAGCGTATCGACCGTTTCCTTCAGTTTGTCCCGCGGCACCACGCGATTGACCAAACCCATCTGTTGCGCTTGAAGTGCGTTGATGGGATCCCCGGTAAGGAGCAGTTCCATGGCGCGGCGCGGCCCAATGACGCGCGGGTAAACGACTGCGCCCATGGGCGGAAACACTCCCAGCTTGATTTCGGGCTGGCGAAACTGGGCATTGTCGGTGGCGACCACCAAATCGCAGAATGCCGCCAACTCCGCGCCGGCGCCCGAGGCCACACCGTCCACGACGGCGAGCACGGGTTTGCATATCTCCATCATGACGCGAAAGATGCTGTGGAAGGCGTCCATCATTTGAAACACCATCTGCTGGGTGTACCCCTCCGCGCCCACGCCCAGGGAGAAGTAACCCTCGCATTCCGGAGCGGCATCCAGCAGGATCAGCCGCACATCCTCGCGGGTAGAGAGACTATTAATGGCCCCCGCCATTTCCTTGAGCATCTCAATGTTCATGATGTTTTGCTTGGGCCGATTCAGGGTGAGGTGTGCCACCACCCCCGTGTCATCCCAGCGGATAAACTTGAAATCTTTCTTCGCTTCCTCCCTTGCTCCTTCGGGGTTTTTTTCAACCGGTTCGTCCGCCATGGCATCCTCCTTAAAGCAGTGACGAGTGACGAGTGACGAGTGAAGAGTGACGAGCAGCTAGGACCGAAATTCGAAACTCGCAAATCGCTACGAGTTTCGATTTTCGTCTTTCGGCAGCCTGTCACTCATCACTCTTCACTCATCACTCTTCACTGCTTTACTTCAGTTTACCGCCGCATTTCCCGCAATAGTCAAACTTTTCCGGAATGCCTTTGGCGCCACAGCTTTCGCACTTGCGGGTGTGGGCGCCCCAAAGGAACTCGCTGGATTTCCCTGCCGCCGCCAGCTCCCGTAGATTCTTGGTGTCGGGGGGGCGTTTTTCAATGAAAGCCTGGATGCCCTCATAAGGCTCCCAGGAAGTGGCGTGCACGGCAAGCCAATCGCGCGCGTGGCCCGTGGTAAGTGTCCACGCCAGGTCCTTCCACATGTCCAATTGCTGGCGCGTGTAGCGGGTGCACTCGGGGAATTTTTGGATCAATTTCTTGGCCAGGGCGTTCACCGCTCGATCGAGCTGCTTGAGCGGGACGACTTGATTCACCAGCCCCCAATTCAGCGCCTGGTCTGCGGTGACCTCGTCACAAGTGAGGAGCATCTCTCTCGCGCGCCGCTCCCCGACCACCAGGGGCAACCACTGGGTTGCGCCCCAGGCATCCACCAACCCCACGCGTGTGCCCATCTGCATGAATCGGACGTGGTCCGCCGCGATGGCCAAATCCGCCGCCAGGTTCCAGTCGTTCCCCGCGCCCGCCACCACCCCGTTCAGCCGGGCGATGGTGGGCTTGCCCAGATGGCGAAACAGATTGAGCGCCTCCGCCAGCAAGCCTTGAAACTTCCAGAAATTCCGCGGCCGGCGAAGGAATTCCTTGGAAAACTCATTGGCATCGCTTCCCGAACAAAATGCCTTGTCACCGGCGCCGGTGAGCACAACCACTCCCACGGCATCGTCCATGGCGGCGTCACGAAAGGCCTCCGTCATCTCGCGCAGGGTATCGGAGGAGTAGGCATTGTAAATCTCCGGACGGTTCAGCGTAACGCGCGCCATCCCTTCCTTCTTCTCATAAAGGATGTCGGCAAAGGCAAATCGTGATGCGGCTTGTCCGGTATACTCCATAGGTAATTCCGCTTCCTCAGGGTGTAACGTGATGCTACCACAGCCCATCCATGGGTGGGTAGTGAACGGGGTAGCGTGTCAGTTTCGATGGTTGTAGCGGCGGTCTCTGACCGCCGT
>JBEKNU010000099.1:0-24516 GCA_049522495.1 Terriglobia bacterium | reverse complement strand
CTTGGTGACGCCGAATGCGGCGACCAAGGTATACGGCACGGCCGACCCGAGCTTCACGGGCACGCTGAGCGGATTCCTGGCCGCCGATAGCGTGACGGCGACGTACACGCGCATGGCGGGTGAGACGGTGGGCACCTACACGATCAGCGCCACGCTGGCGCCGGCTGGAGTGCTCAGCAATTACAACATCACCTATAACACTGCCAACTTCACGATCACTGCGGCCTCGGCTTCGGTGACGCCGAATGCGGCGACCAAGGTGTACGGCACGGCTGACCCGACCTTGACGGGCACGCTGAGCGGATTCCTGGCCGCCGATAACGTAACGGCGACGTACACCCGCACGGCGGGTCAGACGGTGGGCACTTACAGAATCAGCGCCACGCTGGCGCCGGCGGGAGTGCTCAGCAACTACAACATCACCTATAAGACCGCCCTGCTTTCGATCACCCCAGCGGCCCTGGTGATCACGGCCAGCAGCGCGACGATGACTTACGGCGGGACAGTGCCGGCGATCACGCCAAGCTACAGCGGGTTTGTGAACGGAGACACGGCGGCGAACCTGAGCACGGCGCCGAATTGCTCGACGAGCGCGACGAGTTCGAGCCCGGCGAGTCCGCCCACCTACCCGAGCACTTGTTCCGAGGCGGTGGACCGCAACTACACGATCAGCTACGTGGCCGGGGCGGTGACGGTGAATGCCGTAACGTTGACGATCACGGCCAGCAGCGCGAGCATGACTTACGGTGGGACGGTGCCCGCGATCACCCCCAGCTACAGCGGGTTTGTGAACGGAGACACGGCGGCGAGCCTGAGCACCGCGCCGACTTGCTCGACGAGCGCGACGAGTTCGAGCCCGGCGAGTCCGCCCACTTACCCGAGCACTTGTTCCGGGGCGGTGGACAGCAACTACACCATCAGCTATGTGGCTGGGGCGGTGACGGTGAATCCGGCGCCGTTGTCGATCACGGCCAGCAGCGCGAGCATGACCTACGGCGGGACGGTCCCCCCGATCACGGCCAGCTACAGCGGGTTTGTGAACGGGGACACGGCGGCGAGCCTGAGCACGGCGCCGAGTTGCACGACAATCGCGACCAGTTCGAGCCCGGCGAGTCCGCCCACTTACCCGAGCACTTGTTCCGGGGCGGTGGACAGCAACTACACGATCAGCTACTTGGCCGGGGCGGTGACGGTGAATCCTGCGCCGTTGTCGGTCACGGCCAGCAGCGCGAGCATGACCTACGGCGGGACAGTGCCCACGATCACGTCCAGCTACAGCGGTTTTGTGAACGGGGACACGGCGGCGAGCCTGAGCACGGCGCCGAGTTGCACGACAATCGCGACCAGTTCGAGCCCGGCGAGTCCGCCCACCTACCCGAGCACTTGTTCTGGGGCGGCGGACAGCAACTACACGATCAGTTACGTGGCCGGGGCGGTGACGGTACTCCCGGCGACGCTGACGGTCACGGCCAGCAGTCCGTCGATGACCTACGGCGGGGCGGTGGCCAACATCACCCCCAGCTACAGTGGATTTGTGAATGGGCAAAACTCGTCAGTGCTGACAACCGCTCCGGTCTGCACGACGACGGCGACGAATACCAGCGCCGTGGGATCTTCCCCCACCACGAGTTGTTCGGGCGCGGCAGCTCCGAACTACACGTTTAGTTATGTAGCAGGGGCGGTGACGGTGCTCCCGGCGACGGTAACAGTCACGGCCAGCAGTCCGTCGATGACCTACGGCGGGACGGCGCCCACCATCACCCCCAGCTACAGTGGATTTGCGAATGGGGAAAACTCGTCGGTGGTGACAACACCTCCAGTCTGCACGTCGGCGGCGACGAGCACCAGCGGTGTGGGATCTTCCCCCACCACGAGTTGTACGGGCGCGGCCGCTGCGAACTACACATTTAGTTATGTAGCAGGTGCGGTAACGGTACTGCCGGCGGCGGTGACGGTCACGGCCAGCAACGGGACGATGACCTACGGCGGAACGCCACCCACCATCACCCCCAGCTACGCGGGGTTTGAGAATGGGCAAGACTCGTCAGTGGTGTCAGGAATATCCTGCTCGGCGGGGGCGACGGCCGCCAGCCCGGTGGGGTCTTACGCCAGCAGTTGCTCAGGCGCCAGCGCTGCGAACTACACGTTTAGCTATGTGAACGGCACGGTGACGGTCATGGCAGCGTCTGCTTCGGTGACGCCGAATGCGGCGACCAAGGTATACGGCACGGCTGACCCGAGCTTGACGGGCACGCTGAGCGGATTCCTGGCCGCCGATAACGTAACGGCGACGTACGCGCGCACGGCGGGCGAGACGGTGGGCACCTATACGATCAGCGCCACACTGGCGCCGGCGGGAGTGCTCAGCAATTACAACATCACCTATAACACTGCCAACTTCACGATCACTGCGGCCCCGGCTTCGGTGACGCCGAATGCGGCGACCAAGGTATACGGCGCGTCTGACCCGAGCTTGACGGGCACGCTGAGCGGATTCCTGGCCGCCGATAACGTGACGGCGACGTACACGCACACGGCGGGTGAGACGGTTGGTACCTACACGATCAGTGCCACTCTGGCGCCGACGGGAGTGCTCAACAACTACAACATCACCTATAACACTGCCAACTTTACAATCACCCCAGCGGCCCTGGTGATCACGGCCAGCAGCGCGACAATGACCTACGGCGGAGCAGTACCCACGATCACGGCCAGTTACAGCGGTTTTGTGAACGGGGACACGGTGGCCAGCCTGACCACGCCGCCGACCTGCTCGACCGCCGCCACTTCGCACAGCCCGGCGGGCTCCTATCCCTCGAGCTGCACGGGAGCGGTGGATAGCAATTACGCCATCAGCTATGTGGGCGGAACGGTGACGGATAGCGTCGCGGCCCTGCTGATCACGGCCAGCAGCGCGACGATGACCTATGGCGGAGCAGTACCCACGATCACGGCCAGTTACGGCGGCTTTGTGAACGGGGACACGGTGGCCAGCCTGACCACGCCGCCGAGCTGCTCGACCACCGCCACCTCGCACAGCCCGGCGGGCTCATATCCTTCGAGCTGCTCAGGAGCGGTGGATAGCGATTACGCCATCAGCTACGTGGGCGGAGCGGTGACGGATAGCACCGCGGCCCTGGTGATCACCGCTAGCAGTGCGACGATGACCCCCGGCGGGACGATGCCCACGATCACGCCCAGCTACAGCGGCTTTGTAAACGGGGACACGGCGGCTAGCCTGACCACACCGCCGACCTGCTCCACCACCGCCACCCCAAGCAGCCCGGCGGGCTTTTATCCCTCGACCTGCTCGGGAGCGGTGGATAGCAATTACGCCATCAGTTACGTGAGCGGGACGGTGACGGTGACGGCGGTCTCCGCCCCCCAGGCTAACTTGTCTGCCTCTTCACTCACGTTCTCAGCTCAAATCGTAGGCACCAGCAGCGCCGCCCAGACCGTCAAACTGACCAATACGGGCAACGTCTCGCTGACGATCTTCAGCATCACAGCCTTCACTGATTTCTCCCAGACCAACACCTGCGGGACCAACCTGAGCGCGGGCGCTAACTGTACAATTTCGGTGACTTTCAAGCCGAAAGCGACTGGGACGAGGACCGGCAGCCTCAGCATATTGGACAATGCTACCGGCAGCCCGCAAATTGTTGGGCTGAGCGGGACGGGTCTGGTATTCACGAGTGGGCCGCATCCTCCGATTCTTCCGCCTCGGCCGCCGTCTCCGGGCCCAGGGCAACCTATACGGGTGGTTTCTCCAGCGCCGATTGTAAGTGCGCCGATCTCCGTGCCCACGCCCCCTGTCTCGGCGCCGATTTTCAAAGCCCAAGGCGTAGGAACCAGCAGCAGCGCCCAAACCGACACCTGCGGGACCACCGGGAGCTCGGACGCTAATTGCGCAAATCCGTCGAGTGTCAATCCGGTAGCGGCGGGGACGAGCACTAGCGCCCCCGGCGTTTCCGACAATCCTACCGGCAGCCAGCAAACTGCCGCACCCAGCGGAACTGGTCCTGTCTCCCCGGTTGGGCCGAATCCTCCGGTTCTTCCACCGTCGCCTCAGGTCAACCCGCAGCCTCAACCGGCAGCGGCCTCCGTCGCGCCCCTGCTGAGCATGTCTTCCTCTTCACTCGTCTTCTCAGCTCAAAGGGTAGGAACCAGCAGCAGCGCCCAGACCGTCACGCTGACCAATATGGGCAATTCTCCGCTGACGATCTCCAGCATTAAGGTCAGAGGGGGCTTCTCCCAGACCAACACCTGCGGCGCCACGTTGAGCGCGGGCGATAAGTGCGCTATATCGGTGACCTTCACGCCGGTAGCGGCGGGGAAGAGCACCGGCACGCTCGGCATTTCCAATAATCTTACCGGCAGTCCGCAAACTGTCGCACTCCGTGGAACGGGCCTGGTCGCCAGTGTTGATCCTGGCGACCCCGCACCGGAACATCCAAAGGATGTCCAATAGCCTGCCGGTTTCAACCTGGCAGATCACTCCTGCGGGGGACCTCAACGCATTGCCCCCAACTCCAAAACTCCTGGAGGGCAAGACAAAGCCTTGCGCATGGGTGTATCCTATAGGGTTACGGGAACCGCGCTATTGAACCCCTGTACAATAGTGGGGCTTCCCGAGCAATAAATCCGTGTTTATAGAAGGAGATTAAATCTTATGCCTCTTGTTTCTATGCGTCAGTTACTGGACGAAGCCGCCAAGGGCGGCTACGGTGTCGGTGCTTTCAATGTCAACAACATGGAGCAGATTCAGTCCATCATGGAAGCTGCTCGCGAAACCAAGTCCCCGGTGATTGTTCAGGCCAGCCGCGGGGCTCGCCAATATTCACAGGACAAATTCCTTTATCACCTCATGCTGGCGGCGGCGGAACTCTATCCGGAGATTCCTTTAGTGCTTCACTTGGACCACGGCAACAGCGTGGAGACCTGCAAGTCCGCCATCGAATTAGGGTTCACCAGCGTCATGATGGATGGGTCGCTGATGCCGGATGGCAAGACGCCCTCCAGCTTTGATTACAACGTCAAGGCCACGCGCGAAGTGGTGGAGATGGCTCATGCCAAGGGGATCACGGTGGAAGGTGAAATCGGTTGTCTGGGCGGCATCGAAGACGGCCACGGCGCCGGACTCGACGGCCTGAGCCACCTTACTGATCCCACGCAAGCTGCCGAATTTGTAAAGCTCACCGGCTTGGACGCCTTGGCCATCGCCATTGGCACCAGCCACGGCGCTTACAAGTTCTCCAAGAAACCCACGGGCGAGACGCTGAAAATGGACCGCCTGATCGAGATTCACAAGCTCCTGCCGAGCACCCACCTGGTGATGCACGGATCGTCCAGCGTCCCCAAAGAACTTCAGGACATCATCAATCAATACGGCGGCAAGTTAAAGCCCACCTGGGGAGTGCCGGTGGAAGAAATCCAATTGGGCATCAAGAATGGCGTGCGCAAGATCAACGTGGACACGGACAACCGCCTGGCGATTACCGGCGCCATCCGCAAGGTCTTCGCCGAGAAGCCCGAGGAGTTCGATCCCCGCAGCTACCTGAAGCCCGCCCGCGAAGCCATGAAGAAAGTCGTGGCAACGCGCATGACGCAATTCGGCCAGGCCGGCCATGCCGGCGATTACGCGCCGCTGCCGCTGTCCGCGATGGCCGCACGGTACGCGCAAAAGAAAGCCGCCTGAGAAAGGCAAGTGTAGCGCGGACCCCCGCTTTTGGGGTCCGCGGCTTTTGTTTCGCTGACACAAATGTCAGCCGCGTACGTATGCATCGGGTTTGGGGGCGCAATTCCTGGGACTCCAAAGCTTCGCTCCGTCCGCCTTGAGGGACGCACTCCGTGTTTCGCATCCACGCCGTATCGGAATGAAATGCGTTCTTATGCGTGACTGGCCGCACAGTCCAATCCACCGTCTGGAACACCCTGGAATGTACTGCGTGACGGGTGCAACCTACCTGAAACAATCGATGTTTCGAGGCGCCTTGCGTCTCGAATATCTCTCAGAAACGCTGCTTGATGTTTGTGAAAAACATCAGTGGAAATTACAGGCTTGGGCCATCTTTCCCAATCACTATCACTTTGTGGCCTTGTCTCCGTCCGCGACCACAACATTGACCCCCCTCAGCAAAGAGTTCCACTCGCTGACCGCCATTCAAGCCAATCGCTGGGACCACACGCCCGGCCGCAAAATTTGGTTCCAGTTTTGGGACACTGAGCTGACTTACCCGAAGTCGTATTTTGCCCGGCTCAGCTATGTGCACCGAAACGCGGTGCATCACGGAATCGTCCGCGAGCCGTCGCTTTATGCGTGGTGCTCGGCAGGGTGGTTTCAACGGCGAACGGAACCCGCCTTCTACAAGAGAATCATGACCATGAAGATCGACCAGGTGAGCATTGAGGACGGCTTCAAGGTAGAGGCCTCCGACCTTTAGCCACGCTGGAAGCGGGTCCCACCCCGAGCCAGGCTTTTCAACCACTTGCACGACGGCCAGTCAGCTCCCACGGAGCGAAGCTTTGGAGTGCGTGCAGCTTGCTGCCGCTCTCTTTCCCGCAAGCTCGCTTGCGGGGATATCATCCACCAGCACGTACCAAGGTGAATTCGCGAATTCTTTTCCTCAAGCTCAAGTCCCAGCCAGCAAGCTGGCTGGAGCAAAAGCGGCAGCAAGCTGCACGCACTCCAAAGCTTCGCTCCGTACGCCATGCGAAACGCCTATTCCCGAGGTTCGCTACAGTTGCCACCGGGGATGGGTTTTTCCACAGCCTGCCTGAACCGTTCATGAGGGCAAAGGCGCACGGCCTTGCTCATCTTCGAATGTTATAATGAATTCGCGCAATAAGGGCTTGGCCATGTCCACCTTCCTGCTTTCTTGGCTCTTTCTCCTCGCCGCTCCGGCGCAGCAAACCACAGCACCGAACCCCGCTGACTTGTGCACCATTCAAGGCGTGGTGATCAAGGCGGGCACGGGCGAGCCTTTGCACAAGGCTACGGTGGAGGCAACGCCGGCGGTAAACAGAAGAGGACCGACGGATGAGTCCCAGGGGGGGAGCGCCGAAACCGACGCCATGGGGCGATTCGAGATGAAGGGCCTCGCCCCAGGACAATATCGTTTGACGGCCTCGCGCAACGGTTATGTGAGACAGCTTTACGGCCAGCGCACTCCCGGGGGATCTGGCGCAATACTGACCCTCTCCTCCGGCCAGAAGAGTCCCAACATTACTTTTCAGATGATTCCTGCCGCGGTTATATCCGGGCATGTGTACGACGAGGATGGCGAACCCGTGGTTTACGCACAGGTGGTGGCGATGCACTACGCTTATAGGAATGGGCAGCGCCAGCTTGTGAGTAACGGTGGCGGACAGACCAACGACCTCGGCGAGTTCCGGCTTTTCGGACTTTCTCCCGGGCAGTACTTCGTGCGGGCCACGCTTCGAACCAACCGGTTGGAGAATGCCAAAACCCAACAGGGTTATGTGCCAATCTACTATCCCGGAGTTTCCGATGCCGGCCGTGCCGTACCCATTGCGATCGCCGGGGGAGATGAATTCTCAGGGGCTGACATAACGATGCAACCCGTCCGCACCCTTGCGGTCAGGGGGAATGTCTTTACCACCGGGTGTGGAGGCGCGTCCTCCGGAGGAATGATCTTCCTTACGGAGCAAAACTCCAGCATGAACGCCATTCCGCCCAGCACCGTCCGTGACGTCAATGGTCAGAAGACCTTTGAATTCCCCAGCGTCCCCCCGGGCTCGTATTACCTAAGCGCCATGATGATCATTGAGGGCAGACAATGCGTCGGTCGCCAGGCCATCGAGGTGGGTGATGCGGACATCGACGGCGTCGCCGTGACCGCTACGCGGGGCGTCGAAATCAAAGGCCGGGTACGCGTTGAGGGGCAACTTGATTCCAATCTCGGTTCGTTCCCGGTCATCCTGTCTCCCAAGAATGCAGGTCTGCCATTTGGCGCAGCGTCCAGTGACTCTTCTAAGCCGGATGGGAGCTTCCTTCTCAAGAACGCCTATGACGGCGATTACGAGATCAACGTCGGCAGCCTTCCGGACAATTACTTCGTAAAATCCGCGCGCCTGGATGGGGTGGATGTGCTCACGGCGGGGGTTACGGTGGACACGAAGCATGATCCGGGGTCGCTGGAAATTCTGGTCAGCCCCAACGGAGCGAGCGTTGACGGGGTGATTTCCAAAGATGAGCAGCCGTTTCAAGGAGCCACCGTGACGCTGGTGCCCGACCCGCCCCTTCGGGGCGAAAGGCGGCTCTTCAGGTCCATCACCACCGACCAGAATGGCCACTTTACTTTGCAAGGCCTTTCTCCCGGGGACTACAAAGTGTTTGCCTGGGAAAAGATCGAGCCCGGCGCCTATACCAGCACGGAATTCCTCCTGCCCTATGAAAGCCTCGGCCAGTCCGTCCACATCACAGAAGGCTCGCGCAATACGGTGCAAGTCGACTTGATCCCCGCCAAAGAACAGTAGGTGGCAGGTCGTAGGTGGTAGGTGTTGGATTGCGCAGAGCAAAGCTCTGCGGGCTTGGATCGCAGAGCTTTGCTCTGCGCAATCCGAATGAGGTTTCTCAAAAGAAGGGGCGCGGACCTCAACCTCGGAGGTCGGCGCTACGCTTGCTTTGCGGCGAGACCCGCCGACGTATTTAGCGTGTGTGGGAAGGGCATGCGGCTAAGGTCCGCGGCTTTTCACCTTCGCAGGGCAGAAGATCCTTTCAAACATTTTCCGCTTGACACGCATGTGTACTAGGTGAAATAGTACACACATGATTCCGTTCCGCGTCTCATTCCAACCCGGCATCTCGCTTTATGAACAGGTCGTATACGCCGCTGAGAAGGCGATTGTGTCCGGGCAAATGCGGCCGGGTGAGCCCTTCCCCTCGGTTCGGACCTTGAGCAAGGAGCTCAAGATCAACCCCAACACGGCCCACAAGGTCGTCACGCACCTGGTGAACGAGGGGCTTCTGGAAGTTAACCCGGGCCTGGGAACCGTTGTCGCCGCTCTGCCTCCCTCCACGGCCGGCGAGCGTAGAAGTCTCCTGCGGACAGAACTGGAGCAACTGGTTGTGGAAGCCATGCGGCTGGGCATGCAGCTCAGCGACGTTGAGGAAGCCCTGGCTGAACACTGGGAGAGGCTGGACTCAACCGTCGAAATGAGCTTGCCATGAGTGTAATCCGCACTCGCGAGCTCTCGAAATCGTTTCGCCACACGCAGGCGGTCGAGAAGTTGAATCTGGAAATCCCGGAAGGCGCGATCTTCGCGCTGGTGGGGCCCAATGGGGCAGGCAAGACAACGACCATCAAGACTCTCATGAACATTCTGCGCCCCAGCGCCGGGAGCGCGGAAGTCCTCGGAACCGATTCGCGGCGCCTCGGTCCCGCGGAGTTTTCTCAGATTGGCTACGTCTCGGAAAACCAGGAGTTGCCCCTCTGGATGACGGTCGATTACTTGATGTCCTATCTCAAACCCTTCTACCCGGATTGGGACAATGCCTGGTCGGAAGAACTGCTTCGTCAATTGGGCCTGCCCCGCGGCCGCCGGCTGCGAGAGCTTTCGCGGGGCATGCGGATCAAGGCGGCGTTGGCTTCCTCACTCGCCTACCATCCCAAGCTGATCGTCTTGGACGAGCCGTTTTCCGGCCTCGATTCGCTGGTGCGCGATGAGGTTATTGAAGCTCTCCTGGAACGCTGCGCGGGGGCGACGGTAATGATCTCTTCTCATGACCTCGCGGAAATCGAGACCTTCGCAAGTCACATTGGCTATCTCGACGGCGGATGCTTGCGTTTTTCCGAGGAGATGTCATCGCTTGCGGAGCGGTTCCGCGAGATCGAGATCACGTTTGACGGCCCGCCGCCTTTGCCTGCCCCTTGGCCACCGGCATGGCTCGGCCCCACCCAAAGCGCCGCGGTTCTGCGCTTTGTCGACTCGCAGTTCCATGCCCATTCCACGCCCGCAGAAATCCGCAGAATCTTCCCGTCGGCGCGGGCGGTGGCTATTAATCCTATGTCCCTCCGGGCTATCTTCGTTTCCTTGGCGAAGTCAACCCGGAAGGCCGCCTGATAGTTATTTGTGGCGGCGGTCTCTGACCGCGGTGTTCCCCGAAGGGGAACAATGTGAGTAGCCGTAGGTGAAACCTACGGTAAGGAAACCGGGAAAATTAGGTTCCGGCCCTGAAGGGGCCGAACGGTCCGACCCCTTCAGGGTCGAGAGGATTGTGTTAATGGCCGTCCCGATCCGTAGGTTTCACCTACGGCTATTCACCTTCTTCCCCTTCGGGGAAGGCTGAGAGGCCCGGCGTAGCGGCGAGTTCATCCGTCAACTGGCGGACCACATGGCGATGTAGCGGCGAGTTTACCTCGCCACGTGGCGGGGTAAACCCGCCGCTACATCGATCGAGTGATCAGGAGAGCGCACCATGCGACAAACCTGGCATATTTTCATGAAGGATGCGCGAAGGCTGCGATTCGAAATTGTCGTGATATGCGCGTTGACTGCGGTTTACGCTTGGTTGCAGGGACATTGGAGCCCGCTCTACAACAGGCAAACCAAGTTGCTGAACGGCGCGGTTGACACGCTGCGTTTTTTTGTGTTGCCAATGGCCTGGTGGTATCTGGTTTCCCGCACCGTTTATGCAGAGCCGATACCCGGAGACCGGCAGTTCTGGATTACGAGGCCTTATCGCCGAACCAGCCTGCTGGGGGCCAAGCTCCTTTTCATGATGGTCTTTGTGAGTTTTCCCCTGATGCTCGCCGATTGTTTCATCCTGACCCTGAAAGGATTGTCGCCCCTGGAGAGCCCTGCGGGCTTGCTCTGGCACGCGCTCATGGTCTTTGCCACAATTCTCCTGCCCATGATCGCGCTGGCTTCCATCACTGACAGCTTCGCCACAGGGACTCTGGTAGGCCTGGTAATCATCGCCCTCCTTTTGGGGCTCGACAGTATTCTGAGGTCCTCTTTGGGCACATATACAGAGTTCCGCGGGAAGGTAGACTGGATCGTGGCTTCCATGGCAGTCCTGGTTGTGCTCTCGCCCGTGCTGGCGATCATGATCCTTCAGTACCGCGCCCGGCGCACTTGGGTATCTCGCGTAATCTTCGTGTCTGCGGCTGCGGTGTTAGCGCTTTGCGGCGATAGATTTCCGCCGGGATACACAACATGGGCCTTACAGACGCGCCTCCTCAGACCGCGCATCGATACGTCATCCATATCCGCCGTTTTCTGTCCGGGAAGCAGCCCTGCGCCAACTGTTCCTCGTTCGCGCTGGATCACCATGCCTCCGGACCTTGCGCGCGTCACCTTGCCGATCCGTTTCTACGGCCTACCCTCCGGTACCACGGCTGTGGGGGACGTGATGTTGGGAGAGTTGACTCCGCCCAACGGCAGACCCTTGAAAACGCTGCTTTGGTTTGGAGCAAGCCAAGATGCCATGGCTTGGAATGATGCCTTCGTCGAACGCAGCCTATTTGAGCAGATCAAGGGAAGGCCCATGCGGCTCCACCTCAATGTTTACCTGACCGTGCTCGGCGATGCTCACACCGTGAGCGTGCCGCTCGGGGGCGGCCCGTATCGCGTGCCGGGTGTGGGAATGTGCGAGTTTTTTCCGGGAGGTTTTGGCGATACCTTCCTTAGTTGCTGGGCGCCGTTTCGCCAACCCCCCTACGTCCTCCCGCAATTCGATATTAATCCCCATGGTTATCGTGCAAGACGGGAAGACACACCTTTTCCCGCCGGCGGTGGCATCAACCCGATTGCCGAGTCCGTTTGGGGAGTGCCGAAAACAGCAACAACCCTGACGATGACCACCATGCAGCCGTTGGCGCACCTTCGCCGCGAGCTCGACATCCCGAATGTGCGGCTGGCAGATTTTGCCAACTGACGGCGCGAACAAAGGCTCGGTCCGATGCACATGAATCTATTCGAAGCAAGTAGCCAGATTGGGAACGCGCCAAAGGCATCATGCCTGCGCGCTCAACCAGTTTCCTAGAGTGAGATGGGGGTAGAGAGGTGTGATGGGAGGGCGAAAATGAATTCACAAGAGGGAGGTTCCAATGAGAAAGGCGAAAACAGTCCTCAGCTTCCTAGCGATGGTTATGCTCGGCTCCTGCGCCATTTCTATCATGGCAGCTCAAAGCGATTTCTCCGGGACCTGGGTCCTGGACAAACAAAAGTCTCACGGCCTACCCAAGGATTTTAAGAGCTACACCCTGGTCGTCACCCAGAACGAGCAACAGCTTGTGGTGGAAAGCAATGTGGAAAGCGGTCGAGTAGGCAAATCCAGCGGACATGTGACCGGCGTTGTGAATCTTAGTAAACGAGAGCAAGTGGGCTCGGCGGGGGGAACCAACGATGCGATTGCTCCCGGGTCCCTGGCCTTAGCGACGGTGATGCCCCAGGTAATCTACTCGCTGGACGGCAAGGTGAGATCGGTCCCATTCGCAGGGTCAGCGAGTATCAAGCTCAAAGCCAAATGGGCCAAGGATGGGAAAACGCTGGATTTGTCCGCAGTCCAGGACAATGACATGAAAACCCAAACCGCTGGGGTCACGATTAAAGAAAGATGGACGCTCTCCGACGACGGCGCAGTGCTCAAGATCCAGCGCTCCGTCGGGGCGGCAGAGGGATCGGACGGGATTACACTCATCTTTGGAAAGGGGACAAGTGGAGCCCCAACCCCGCAGCAATAAACCTGAGAGCTGATACCTGACACCTGGCACCTGTTTCCCCATTGTGCAAATTCTCCCTCCCGTGATTTCCCATTTTGAGCCATTTGCCCCATCTAAGGCACTGAATCGGCGGGCCTTCGCCCCCATGAGGCTCATTTGATGAGACTATGCGCTTCCTCAACCTATTTGGGCTCTGGTCATCAACGTGCCAACCAGCCAACTTGGCAGGCAGGGGTTGCTTGCCACTCGTTTGTGGGCGCAGGGACTCGCCAAGCGGGAACTTGTCAGCGACGGAAACTGAACTGCCCGTAACTTAATGTATTTATAGCATTTAATATCTCATTCTAGTTTCCGTATGGAACTCAACCCGCAACTTTAGTACGCCGGGTGAAGAAGCTGAACGTTACCGGAGGCTTGGTGGAATCCATCAACGGCCCTGCGAGGTTTCACTCCCTCAATTGTCGATTGACGATTGACGATTGTCAATTGACAACAAAGAACTTAGCCTCTGCTTTAAATCCTCGCTCGGCAATCGGCATTCTGCTGTGGACAAATAGTCCATTGCCGATTGTCAATGGCTGATTGACAATCAGGGAATCGTCCTCTCCTGTCAATCCTCAATCGACATTCGGCAATCGAAAATCGGCAATTTTCAAATGTTGAGCCGGCAAAAACTGCTGCACGCGCTTCCCGCCATCGAGCGGTACGCCCTGACCGTCCTGGCCGTGGTGTGCACCGTAGCCATCCGCTTGGTTTTTGAACCGGCGCTCGCTAACCGGGCGCCCTACTTGTTCTTTGTCCTTACCATTGTGATCGTCAAGCGCCTTTGGGGCCGGGGTCCAGGGCTGCTCGCCACGCTGCTGGGGGGAATCGCCGTATGGTACTTTATCATCGAACCTCAATACTCCTTTGCCGTCGCGAACCGCGTTGACATGCTCAATTTGGCAGCCTATTTCGCCGTGGGAGCCAGCATCAGTCTCCTGGGCGAAATGTCTAGGCACTTGCCTGCTTCCATAGCCATAAGGGACAGGAGGATCAAGCCCCGCGTCATCCGCCAAACCGCGGTTCTGGCCGGTGCGGCGCTGGTACTGACAGGTATGGTCCTGCTCCTCCTGCACGACTTTGAGCGCACCCAGGAAGCGGAAGGGTGGGTGGTACACACCTATCGGGTGATCCACTCCGCTGAGTCGGTGATGTCCATGATGAAGGACGCCGAGGCAGGAGAGCGCGGCTTCATACTGACAGGTGATGAGAGCTACCTGGGGCCCTACAATTTGGCGATTGCCGCCCTTCCGAACGGCCTGAAAGAGTTGAAGGATCTGACCTCCGACAATCCCCCGCAGCAAGCGCGTTGGGTCGAGATCGATCGGCTTACCGGCGAGAGACTGCGCGTGCTGAAGCATGCCATTGAGCTGCGCAAAGTCTCCAAAGTCGACGAGGCTCTTGCCCTCGTTCGCTATGGCCGAGGGGAGCCATCCATGGATGAGCTGCGGTCTACTCTGGACGCCGTCATGAGCGAGGAACGCCAATTGTTGGTGGAACGAACGGCGGAAGCCGAGCGCCGCGCCTCCCGCGGGCGTTGGGCGCTGGGTTTGGGCAGCGGGGCGCTGGTGCTTCTCCTGGTCTTTGCCAGTGTGGTCATCGAACGGGAAACCGTCCGGCGCGAGGAAATCACTCAGGCCCTGCGCCGCCACGCCGACCTGCTCGAACAAGCCCACGACTCTTTGATGACTTGCCGGCTGGGCGGAGCCATTGACTACTGGAGCCGTGGCGCTGAGACCCTTTATGGCTACTCGCGGGAGGAGGCGCTGGGCCGCATCAGCCACGAGCTTCTGCAAACCTCTCATCCCTTGGGCATGGCCCAGATCGACGCCCTGCTGGAACGTGATGGCCACTGGAAGGGAGAATTGAACCAAACCACCAAGGATGGGCGAAAACTCATCGTCGAGGGTCAGTGGACGTTGGCGGTGGACGCGGAAGGCAACAAAACGGTTTTGAAAGCCAATCGCGATATCACCGAGCGCAAGCAGTCTGACGATGCGCTGCGCCAGAGCGAAGAGCACTTTCGCTTTCTCTTTGACAACATGCTGAACGGATATGCCTATTGCCGGATGCTTTATCAGGAAAATCATCCGTGCGACTTCATCTACCTGAACGTTAACAAGGCCTTCGAGGTCCTAACGGGGCTCAAGAATGTGGAGGGAAAAAAGGTATCGCAAATCATTCCTGGCATCCAAGAGGCCGATCCGGAATTGATCGAGACTTACGGCAGGGTGGCTTCGACCGGTGTGCCCGAGCGATTTGAAACGTACGTGGAGGCCTTAGCTATGTGGTTTTCAATCGCGGTGTATAGTCCGAAAAAGGAGCATTTTGTCGCCGTATTCGACGTGATCACCGAACGCAAACGAGCGGAAGAGGCTCTCCATCTGCTCAATGTCGAACTGGAGGAGCGTGTGCGCTCGCGCACGGCGGCGCTGGAAGCGGCCAACCGGGAACTGGAAGCCTTTGCGCACTCCGTTTCGCACGACCTGCGTGCTCCTCTCCGCGGCATCGACGGGTGGAGCCTGGCGCTGCTGGAAGATTGTGGCGACCGCCTCGATGCGCAAGGACACAAGTACCTGGAGCGCGTTCGCTCCGAAGCGCAGCGCATGGGAGGGTTGATTGACGACCTTCTGCACCTTTCGCGCGTCGGCCGGACGGAACTGGTCCCCAGTACAGTTGACCTCACCTGTCTCGCCGCAACCATTGTCGCCCGACTGAAGGAGGCGCATCCCGACCGGTCCATCGAATTCATTGTCGCTCCGCAACTCAAATGCACGGGCGACGCCCGGCTTCTGGAAATCGCGTTGACCAACCTGCTCGCTAACGCGGTGAAGTTCACCGGCCCGCGCTCACCGGCACGGATTGAGTTTGGCCAGACGACTGCCGACGGCGGCCCGGCCTTTTTCGTTCGCGATAACGGCGTGGGTTTTGATATGGCCTATGCCGGAATGCTCTTCGCACCCTTCCAGCGCCTGCACAAAACCAGCGAGTTCCCCGGATCGGGCATTGGTTTGGCCACCGTGCAACGGGTGATTCACAGGCATGGCGGCCGCATCTGGGCCGACGCGCGGGTGGGCGAAGGGGCAACCTTATATTTCACGCTTGGAGAGAACAAAGCATGAAGGACAAAACCATTCTGCTGATTGAAGACAACCCCAGCGATATCGAGCTCACCCAGCGCGCGCTGGAGAAGGGCCACATCCTCAATGAGTTAGTCGTAACCTCCGACGGCCAGGAAGCGTTGGATTACCTCTTTGGAACCGGCGCATACGCGGGCCGCGACACTTCCGATTTGCCCGCCCTTACCCTGCTGGATTTGAAATTGCCGAAGGTGTCGGGGCTGGATTTGCTGCGAAGAATCCGCGCGGAGGCGAGCACCCACCGCATGCCTGTGGTCATTCTCACCTCTTCCCGGGAGGAACAGGACATGGCCGCCAGTTACGACCTGGGGGTCAATAGCTACATCCGCAAGCCGGTGGACTTTGAACATTTTGTCCAATCCGTGGCGCAACTGGGATTGTATTGGTTGGTCCTGAATGAGGAACCACCGAAGGTGAAGTGACAAAATGTCAGTATTAACGTCGGGGCTTCTCCCACAAAGCGAGCGGGTAACTGCACGGAATAGTGGGCATTTGTGTTTTATCCACAATGAGTGAGGCGCTATGAGCAAAACCTTACGGCTTTTACAAATTGAGGATTCGGAAAGCGACGCGGGCATAATACTCCGACTGCTGATGCAGGCCGGATATGAAGTCTTTTCCCAGCGGGTGGAAGACGCTGAGGGCCTGCGCCATGCATTGGAGGATCCCACCTGGGACGTGATCGTTGCGGACTACCACCTGCCGGGGTTTGACGCGCCCGCCGCTCTCCGCCTTCTCCAGGAGTGCGGTCATGACATTCCCTGCATCGTGGTGTCAGGGAAGATGGGTGAGGACACCGCTGTGGAGATGATGAAATCCGGGGCGCACGATTACCTCACCAAGAATGACCTGACCCGCTTGGTGCCTGCTGTCGAACGCGAGTTGGCGGAAGCCGCGGCGCGGCGAGAAAGCAAGCAAGCGCAGGACGAATTGCGGCGGAGCGAGGAGCGCCTGGCGCTGGCGGTGGATGCCACGCAGATCGGCACGTTCGATTTCTATCCCCAGATCGGCAAGCTCATCTGGTCGAAGTTTGCCCGGCAACACTTTGGGCTGGCCACGGAGGTGGAAGTCACCTACGACACCTTCCAGCGCGCTCTCCACCCTGCCGACCGCGAGCGCGCAACGCAGACGTTGCAGAATGCTCTGCGTTTCGAGAATGGCGGGGATTACGCGGACGAGTACCGAACGCTGGGCATTGAAGATGGCCAGGAACGCTGGCTCTCCAGCCGGGGGCGGGTGTTTTTCGATGCGCAATCGCAACCGGTGCGCGTGGTGGGCGTGATTCTGAACGTTACCGAGCGAAAGCGCCTGGAACAGCAACTTCTGCAATCGCAGAAGCTCGAGAGCATCGGCCGGCTGGCAGGCAGCATCGCGCACGATTTCAATAATCTGCTGACCATCATCAACGGCTACGCCCATTTGGTCCTGGCGGACATGAGCCCGCAAGATGCCCTGCGGGACTCGATGGAAGAACTCTCCAAGGCCGCCATGCAGGCAGCGGGGCTGACGCGCCAGTTGGTGTCATTCAGCCGCCGCCAAGTCGCCGAGCCCAAGACCATTGTGGTGAACGACTTCGTTAAGGATTACGAGAACATGCTGGGGCGGCTGCTGGGTGAAAACATCGAGTTGGTCCTGTCGTTGGACCCGCAAGCGGGGGCTTTTCGTGCGGACCCCGGCCAAATCGGGCAAGTCCTGATGAACCTCGCCGTAAACTCCAAGGATGCCATGCCGGATGGCGGCAAGCTGCTGATCGAAACCTCCAGCATGATGGTGGACGATCACTTTGCGCGGACCCATCTCTACGTCAGCCCCGGACAGTACGTCGTGCTGGCAGTAACGGACACGGGCACGGGGATGTCTGCAGAGGTGAAATCCCATCTTTTTGAACCCTTCTACACCACTAAGGAGCAGGGAAAAGGTACGGGCCTGGGATTGTCAACGGTCTACGGAATCGTCGTCAACCAAAGCGCCGGAGCCATTGTGGTCTCCAGCGACCCCGGCCGGGGAACCACCTTTAAATTGTTCTTCCCCTATTTTGGTCTTGAAATCGCGCCCGGCTCAGGGGTGAGCATCGAACGAATCTCCTCGCGAGGGGAAACCATCCTGTTGGCGGAAGATGAGGCGGGAGTACGGAAGTATACGCGGGAGATTCTGGAACGCTACGGCTACATCATCCTGGAAGCCAGCAACGGCCTGGAAGCTCTTTCCATGGTCCATAGCCACCCCGGGCCGATTCATTTGTTGCTGACGGATATCATTATGCCGACGATGGGGGGGATGGAATTGGCAGAGAAATTTAGTGCGGAGTTCCCGGGCATACCCGTCCTTATCATGTCCGGCTATACCGATCAGATCATGCGGCATTGGAACGCCCTCAGTGCCTACATTCAAAAACCCTTCACCCTTTCCGATCTCTTGACCCAAGTGCGTGAACTGCTGGATCGCGCCGCGCCGAGTTCCTTGCGCGCCGAAGACCACTCGGCGGCAGGTTGAGTTCAGCGAGTAAGTGGTAGAGTTGTAGGTGGCAGGCAGTAGGTGGGGTAGGAGGATGTGGCCCCCCATCTACCACCTACCACCTACCACCTACCTTGAGGAGGACGAGGGCATGACCAAAGCAATCGGACTGAGTCGAAGAGAGTTCCTGGCAGGGTGCGGCGCGGCCTTGGGAGGCGCAACGCTGGCGGCAGGCACCCCTCAAGTCCAGCACGAGGGGGGCACGGTGCGCTTCGGGGTACGCAGCCCGCTGCCCAAAGAAATGACCTTGCGTGAACGGGCGCAACTGGTCAAACGGTTGGGCTATGACGGCATTGAACTGGGCAACGAATGGTCAGAGAAGCCGGTGGAATTCCTTCAGGACCAACTCGCCGGCATTGGCATCGCCGTCAGCGCCGTCGTGGGCTCGATCAAATTGTTGGACACTGACCCCCTGGTCCGCGCGCAGGCGGTGGAGTTGGACCAACAGCGTCTGGAGTTGGCTCGTAATCTCGGGGCCACCGACATGATTGAAGTCCCCGTCTTTGGACCTAATAAGTTTCAGGACCTTTCTCCGCTCATGACGGCGCGGGAGGTTGAGGAACGCTTGTTGGTGGCTGAACTCAAGGAGTTGGCGCCGCACGTCCAACACTCGGGCATTAACCTGATGCTGGAGCCCTGCAACAGAAAAGAAACCCACTTCTTGAACCTCCAGAGCCAAGCCGCCAAGTTTATTGAAGCCGTGGACGCTCCCGGCTTCAAGATATTGAGTGACTTCTACCATATGCAACTGGAGGAGCGGGACATTGCCGCAACCTTGCGGGAGTACGGCAAATACACGGTCTACTGTCACCTTGCGGATGGTAAGGCTCGCACTGAGCCTGGTTCGCTGCCCTTCGATTACCGTCCGGGGTTCAGGGCGCTCAAAGAATGGGGATTTTCGGGATGGCTGAACATGGAATGCAACGCCACCGATAATCCCGAAGCGGCTCTTGCGAGAGCGCTTGCCTACATCAAGAAGCAATGGGCTGAGGCGTAGCCAGTCTTGGATTTTGGTTTTGGGTTTCCGAATAGGCGTTGGCGCGCGGCAGCCAAGGTGTATGTGGGCATGTATAGAAGGCAATGAATGCGCCCTTTCGCTAATCGCCGAGCTAAGTCTCTCTGCACCTTTCATCCCGGCTAACTAAATTCCTCACATCCCCGCAAATCCGATGCGGTATAATAGAACCTGCTCGGGGCGAGCATCAGATCGAGGCAGCGAATCCTTGGCAACGGTAATAGGCATTCCTGCGATCATATTAGTATGGGGCCGTACCTGATTCAAGGGTTCGGGCAGGGCAACACTTACTCTGGGATAGAAAAGGTCATAACAAGATGTTCAGGCTGGACGCAGACAAGAAAGTTCACTTTTGCGATGGGGTCACACGCCGTGACTTTCTCCACGCTGGCGCCCTCGGGCTCATGGGTTTGACTCTGCCCGAGTTCCTTTCGCTCAAAGCCTCAGGCGCGGTCAGTAACGACAAGGACATCAACTGCATTCAGTTGATGCTGGTTGGCGGGCCGAGCCAACTCGACACCTGGGACATGAAACCGGACGCGCCTTCCTCCATTCGCGGTCCCTATAAGCCCATCAAGACCAACGTTCCTGGCATCGAGATTTCTGAAATCTTTCCGCGCATGGCTAAACATGCCGACAAGTTCGCCTTGCTGCGGTCTATGTACCATACTGGGGCAGCGGTCCACGACACCGGCGTCCAAATGATGCAGACCGGGAGGTTGTTCCAGGGAGGCTTGGAGTCGCCCAACTACGGCTCCGTGCTGAGGTATGAGAAGGGCCCGCGTGGTGATATGCCGCCCAATGTTTTGATTCCTTACATCATTGGAGAACTCGGGGGCAACCTGCCGCACGGCGACAGCGCCGGATTCCTCGGCAAAGCCTATGACCCCTTCGTCCTCAACGCGGACCCTTCTGCTGCCAATTTCCAGGTGCCCGACATGCTTCCGCCCGATTACATTTCCGCGGTGCGCGTCGACCGCCGGCGCAGTTGGCGCCAAGTCATCGATGAGTCGGTGAAATACTTCGAGGATTCCAACCAGGACGCCAAGTTGATGGACGCCACGTTCAATCAGGCTTACACGCTGATGACTTCGGCCAAGGCGCGCGAGGCCTTCGAGCTGACGCAGGAAACAGAGGACATGCGCAAGCGCTACGGCATGACGCGCGTGGGTCAGGGCTGCCTGCTGGCCCGCCGCCTGGTAGAACGGGGCGTGCGGTTTGTCACCGTCAACATGTTTGAAACCGTTTTCAACGACATCACTTGGGATATTCACGGCTCCGCTCCCTTCAGCCCCATCCAATGTTATAGCGACCTGGTAGGGCCGATGTTCGACAACGCCTACAGTTCGCTGCTGGAGGATTTGAGCGACCGAGGCTTGCTGGAAAGCACGCTGGTAGTGGCCACGGGGGAGTTTGGACGCACACCCAGAATCAATCCCGCCGGAGGCCGCGACCACTGGCCGCAGTGTTGGACCATCGTCATGGCAGGGGGCGGCATCAAGGGAGGCCAAGTTGTGGGCGCCTCGGACGCCATTGGCGGCGCACCCAAGGATCGCCCGGTGATGCCGGCGCATGTGGCAGCGACGATTTACAAGTGCCTCGGGCTTCCCATCGATACTGAGATCAAGACTCCGCAAGGCCGCGTTGTGCGCCTTGTGGATCACGGCTTTGATCCGATTGATGAGCTACTGGTTTGAAAGACAGTGACGAGTGAGCAGTGAAGAGTGATGAGCACGAGCAAGGCTCACCTGGCTTGTCACTCTTCACTCATCACTCGTCACTTTTTTTGAGGGAATCATGAATCCGCGTCGTTTTCTGCTCGTCGTTATTTTCGTTTGTGCTTTAATGATTTTTTGTGCGGGTCACCAGTCGAATGCACAATTGTGGATAAGCCAAACATCCCCGCAAATGCCCAAGGATGCCCCCTTCCACCCCGGCGGGGAATACAAACCCAAAGTGACCCAGAGCGATAGCACCCGACTGGTGCCGGTCGCCGACCACAACGCTTACCCCCAGGTTCCCCTCGTCAAAATTGACATTTTGCCCGCCGCCGTTAGCATTTCTGGAGCACATTACAATCAGCGACTAATTGTCGAGGGCACATACGCAGACAGCCACCAGGAAGATTTGACGGCCCAGGCGACCCTCGCCCTCTCGAACCCGAAGGTGGCCCGGATCGCCGATGATTTTGCTGTCGCCGAAGGCGACGGCCAGGCGGCCATCACCGCGACCCTCCATGGCCACCGCGCCAGCATTTCTATCAGCGTGAAAAATGTCACCGCTCCGGCAGTCTGGAGCTTCCGCAACGACGTTCAGCCCGTGTTGACGAAGATGGGATGTAACTCCGGCCCTTGTCATGGCGCGGCAGCCGGAAAGAACGGCTTCAAACTGACGTTGCGCGGCTATGATCCGGAGACCGACTACTACAGCTTGACCCACCAGGCCCTCGCCCGGCGCACCGAACGCATTGAGCCCGCCAAGAGTTTGATCCTTTTAAAGCCCACTCTTGCCATCCCCCACGGCGGCGGAAGGCGCTTTGCGGTGGACTCACCCGAGTACCAGGTCATTTCCGGCTGGATTGCTCAAGGCATGCCCGCCCCACAGGAAGCTGACGCGCGGGTGACCGGGATTGAGGTTTTCCCCCAGGAAGCATCGCTGCGTCCCGGGACCGAACAGCAACTCATCGTGACGGCGACGTTCTCCGACGGCCGCAAGGAAGATGTGACCCGCTGGGCCAAGTACGATAGTGGCAACGAGGGCGTGGCCACGGTCGACAATTATGGCCACGTCACCATGCACAGCTTTGGCGAAGCGCCGGTGACTGTGTGGTACCAAAGCCATGTCACCTTTTCCCGCTTGCGCATTCCTTACCCTTACAAGCTGGAGGAGGCGATCTTCAAGAAGGCGCCGCGGCACAATTACATCGATGACGACATCCTGCACCACCTGGAGGTCCTGCACATCCCGCCTTCGCCACCCGCCGGCGATGCGGAATTCATCCGCCGGGCCTATTTGGATGCCGCCGGCATTCTGCCGAGTCCGGCTGAGGTCGAAAAATTCCTCAAGGACCCAACGCCCGATAAGCGTGACCGGCTGATCGACGCGCTCATGAAACGGCCTGAGTTCGTGGACTATTGGGCGTACAAGTGGTCAGACTTGCTGCTGGTCTCGAGCAATCACCTGTCCAACGAAGAGATGTGGAGCTATTACGGTTGGATCCGCGACAGCGTCGCCAGCAACAAGGCGTGGGATAAATTCGTATATCAAATCGTCACCGCCACGGGCAACACCGTGGAGAATGGGGCGGCCAATTACTGGGTCGTCCACCGCGATCCTTTGGACACTACGGAAAACATGGCGCAGGCGTTTCTGGGAATTACCATTACCTGCGCGCATTGCCACAATCATCCCCTGGCCAAGTGGACGCAAAAAGACTATTACGGCATGGCCAACCTGTTTGCACGCGTGCGGCTGAAAACCTATTCGAATCAGACCTCGCGCCCAAACGTGGGGCAGATTCTTAATAATGTCACCGTTTATTCGGCCCCCACGGGTGAGTTCACGGACGACCGCTTCATGACGGTCCTGCCGCCCAAGCCCCTGGACGCCAGCGCGCTTCCCGAAACTACTCCGGGCGATACCCGCGTGTATTTTGCCCAGTGGCTCACCTCGCCGCAAAACCCCTTCTTTGCCCGCAATGTCGTAAACCGGATTTGGCGCAACTTCATGGGGCGCGGGCTGGTGGAGCCGGCCGAAGATCTCCGCGATACCAACCCCGCCACGAATGACCAGTTGCTGAACGACTTGGTGAAGGATTTTGTGGCCCACAACTTCGATGTCGATTACCTGATTCGAACCATCATGCGGTCGGCCACCTACCAGGCTTCCTCCACGCCCCTCAAGGAAAACGCCGACGACGACAAATTCGGGTCGCACTATGTCATCAAGCGTTTGCCCGCGGAAGTGCTGCTGGATGCCTATTCCGAGGTCACCAAAGTGCCGGGAAATTTTGAAGGGTATCCCGCCGGAACGCGCGCCCTGCAATTGCCCGATACGGCCGTAGGATCTTACTTCCTCTCCGCCTTTGGCCGGCCCGTGCGGGCACAAACACGCGAAAGTGAACGCACCTCCGTGCCCACGGTTACCCAAGCCCTTCATATTTTCAACGGCGAAACGCTGAACAACAAGCTCCGCGCCTCCGGCAGCTCCGTGGATATGCTGCTCAAGCTCGGCTTCACCGACGATCAAATCGTGGATTACCTTTACCTCGCGTCTTTCAGCCGCCACCCCCACGACAAGGAGCGAATGGCTCTAGTTGGCGCGCTGAAGTCGGCCGAGGAGCAAAAGGGGCAAGCGGGCGATGATACGCGCCGTGCCGTTCTGAACGACTTGACGTGGGCCATGTTGACGAGCGAAGAGTTCATGTTCAATCACTGATGAGAAGGTGTCAGGTGTCGGGTACAAGGTGTCAGAGGTCGGAGGTCGTGGATTGCGCAGAGCGCAGCTCTGCGTTTCGGCCTGCCGCAGAGCTTTGCTCTGCGCAATCCATTAACCACGTTGCCGCAGAGCACCGGCGGTGTCAGGTGTCAGGTGCCCGGTGTTAGGGATTAGGGACACGCGGGCACGGGATTCAGGATTCGGAACCCCGAAGGGGTTCACATTGAGTAGCCGTGGGTGAAACCCACGGAAAGGAAGCGATAAGCTCCTCCCGACCATGAAGGGGTCGACTTTAGACGGGATACGTGGCTCAGGACACGGGTTTCGGAATTCGGAATTAACCTATTGCTGCCAGGATGACATACAAATCGACAAAAACCGCGGAGATCACCACCCAGGCACAAAGACACCAAGGAGAACTCATTAGCAAGAGACACAAATCGGCTGCGGGCACGCTTCTCGTTGTCGGTTTTACTTCTCTGCTCCTCTTAGTGTCTTGGTGTCTTGGTGGTAAATCTCCCCAAGTCCGTGCCGATTCGGCGCCCAATTTCAATTCCCAGATCGCGCCCATCCTGCAAAAGAATTGCCTGGCTTGTCACTCCAGCGCCTCCAAGATGGGCGGACTGGTCATGGAGAGTTACGACGCGCTGATGAAGGGTGGCGCGCATGGCGTGGCAAT
>JBEKNU010000098.1:0-24681 GCA_049522495.1 Terriglobia bacterium | reverse complement strand
CTCCGGAGCTGGTTCATTCCAAGGATCCCAGCCGCAAAACGGATGCCACCGTGATTGGCACCGCCTACTTCTACCGCCTGCTCCGCCTGATGGAGCACTTCGCGACGCTTCTCGGCAAGCAGGACGACGCGCAAGAGTACTCGCAGCTTGCCGGCAAGCTTCGGGTCGCATTCAACAAAACCTATTTCCACGCCACGGTCGGCCAGTACAGCAATGGCTCGGAAACTTCCAGCGTGCTTCCCTTGGCGTTTCGAATGGTTCCTGAGGAGGACCGGCAAGGCGTTACGGATGCCCTGATTAGCAAAATCGAAAAGGACAAAGGCCACCTTGCTACCGGGCTCCTCGGCGGGCAATGGCTGATGCAAACACTGTCGGACAATGGCCACCCCGGCGTTGCTTACCAAATTGCCGCGCAGCGGACCTATCCGAGTTGGGGCTACATGGTCACCCACGGAGCGACGACCATATGGGAGCTCTGGAATGGCGATACCGCTGACCCCGCGATGAATTCCGGAAATCACTTGATGCTGGTCGGCGACCTCATCACGTGGTCGTACGAGAATTTGGCGGGCATACGCCCCGATTTCGCGCATCCGGCTTTCAAGCACATTGTCATGCGCCCCACCCCGGTTGGAGACCTGACTTACGTGCAGGCTTCGTACAATTCCTCCTACGGTAAGATCGTGAGCGATTGGAAGATTGCCGGAGGGCGTTTCATTTGGAATATCATCGTTCCACCTAATACCACCGCCACGGTTTACATATCGGGAAATGACGCTGCGGGGATCACGGAGAGCGGGAAGCCGGCAAGCGAGGCGCAGAGTGTCAAGTACCTTCGCACCGAGGCTGGCGCAACGGTTTATGAAATCGGCTCGGGAAGCTATCGGTTTGAGTCGAAGATGGCGCGGCCCTGATGCGGCGGTTCTGAGTGACAGCCGAGCTTTCTGGTGGTAATCTTCACCACTCTTCCGGCAGGCTGGCGGCGATGCGTGGGTTGATGGGGGCCGACTCCGACTGGGGGGACATTCACGGCAGGCAATTTGCGGAGGTACGTTCATGTCGAGTCTATCAGTTGGAATCATCCTGGCGATCATCGCGGGCATCATCAATGGGAGTTTTCCGGCCCCGATCAAGTATGCCAAGGTCTGGAAGTGGGAGAACATCTGGTCGGTCTGGGGCGTTTTCGGAATGGTGGTGTTTCCCTGGGCAGTCGTGTTCCTGACCATCCCCGATGCCTGGGATGTTTATCATGGAGTCGCCACAAAATCGGTCCTGATGATGGTCGCGTTCGGCATTGGATTCGGCCTGGCGCAAATCTTTTTCGGGCTTGGCATCGCGGCCATCGGCATGGCGCTGAACTTCGCCATTGCCATCGGCATCTCAACGGTGTTGGGCTTTCTGGTTCCGCTTCTAGTGAAGCACCCCGACCGGGTTTTCACTCCCCAAGGCGGAATGATATTCCTTGGAGCCTTCCTGATTGTGATCGGAATCGTGGGATGCGCGGTTGCCGGCAAGCTGAAGGACAAGCATCTGGAAGCTTCGGACCCGCGGCCGCGTGAATCGACGTCGGTCTCCATGAGCTTCGCCGCCGGGCTCTTTATATGCGTTCTCGCCGGATTGGGCTCGCCGCTGATTAACTTCGGGTACGCGTTTGGCGAGCCCCTCCTGGTTCGAGCCGCCGAGCACGGGGCGAGTTTGAGCAGTCAAGCCAACGTGATTTGGGCGCCGGTGGTGAGTTCGGCGTTCATCCCCTATATCATCTATTGCATGTACCTCTGGAAAAAGAACAATACGGCGGGCCTCTTCCTCGCTCCGGGCACAGGGCGCAACTGGGTGTTTGGCGCCGTGATGGGATTGTTGTGGTTCAGCAGCACGGTGATCTACGGTGCGGTCCTGGCGCGGCTGGGAACCATGGGGCCCATCCTCGGCTGGCCTCTGTTTATGTCGGCCATCATCATCGCCTCCAATGTTTGGGGGCTTGCCACCGGCGAATGGAAAGGAGCTGGCAGCAAGGCTCTGAACGCCATGTGGGGAAGCATCTTCTTCCTGATCGTGGGCTTCGGCGCCCTGGCGTACGCAGGCCGGCTGGGGTGAGAAGGCAATAGGCAGAAGGCACAAAGCAAAGTTAAAACGCAAAAGGCAAGAGTCAAAACCGCGTTAAGCCGTCAGGTCTCAGCTTTCAGCGATTAGTTTATGTGCTGGCTTAAGGCTGATAACTTTAGGCCTTGGCCTAAGAACAGGTTTTCACTTTTGCGTTTTGACTTTTGACTTCGCTCTGCTTCCTCCTTTTGTAGTCTGCCTACTGCCCGCTGCCTACTGCCTTGCTCCCCCCAAGACATCATAGAGCGGTTGCGCGGAATGAATTTTTCCGGCTTTGTCCGCCACGGTGATGGCCATGATTCGGATCTTATCGTTATCCGGCAGTGTCAGCGAGGTTGCGCCTTCGGGAATATCCACCGAATAGGCAAAGAGGTAGCAATAGGCGTAGGGTACATTGGCGCCCTGTGCCGTGTGGTGATGGGAGGCGAACCAGGCCACTGGGGCGCGTTTGATGAAGCCGGGCGTGAGTCCCGTGCATTCGGGTTCGACGCGGGTTCGGGGCCCGTGAGTGGCGACGTAGGCGCGGATTTTCCGGTTTCTCTCGGCCTGCCAACTGTGATCGTCCGCGGCGGGCTCCGGCGGTGTGGGGATTTCCACTGTACGGTCGGTCCACGTTCGTGTGTCCCACTGGCCGATGTAACCCTGCCAGTCCTGGATGTTCAAATCAATGCTGGAATCACCCAGCCGGAATGTGGCCTTTTGATCCCCGTCGGCCGCAGCCAGAATATAGATTCGGTTAAATTTTCCGGAGGGCAGCGGGATGCTTTGGCCGCGAGCGACCAGTGCATTGGGATTACCCGTCCAAGCCGGCCCCAGGCGGAAGGTGATTCCGCCAAAGGGCAGGGTAGTGGGCAGCATTTCGGCAGGAAGGTTCCGGCCGGCGGCGTCGAAGCCACTCTTGGCCTGGGCGCCATCCTCGCTGGCAGTGGCGAGATCGTATTTCAGCTCGATGGGAACGGCGTGGATGGGCGGCAGCATCTTGGCGGGCGGCGCCAGCTTCACCATGAACGTCCGGATTCCATAGGGCTCGAGGGAGGTTTCGAGCTGACCCTTCGTAATCGTGGCGGCGCCAACCAAGATTTCCTGGCCATTTACTTCTTGCGCGGCAGTAATCGGGCCGGCAAAAGCCATGTGCAAGCTCGGTGCTCTTTCGCCGCGCATCTCGACCACGCGGACGATGATGTCCCCGCTTTCCTCGGCCTTCTTCACCGCGGTCACAAACACGTGGTTGCTGTCAACGCGCAGGAAGGAAAAGCTCTTGCCGAGTGCTCCGGGGTGATTGGTGCTTTGAAAAGCCATCAGGGGAGCATTCAGTCGCTGCGCCTGCCAATCGGTGTTTCGCTGGGTCCATTTGCCGGCATGCGAGGCGAGACCGTAGACGAATTCATGGTGACCCCAATCCTGCGAGGTCTGATCGGCGTAATCGTGGCCGTTGCCGCCGCCGATGCCGGGAGTGTAGACCAGAGTCAGGCGTAGAGTATTATCATCCGGTTTATCCGACCCAGTCTTGCAGTCGGAGAGCACGGTGACGCCGTACGCTCCGCTCTTGTCGGTAAGGTCAAACCATTGGTGCGAAGCAACCTCAAATTTCTTTTCGTCGTTGTTGCCGCGCTCGACCGTGCCCAGCCCCCAGTTGTAAGTTGCCGAAGGATTCGAGGCGGTCAATGGGAAGGTGGCTTTCAACGCCGCCTCCTTGGTTTTCCAGTCGATGGCGTTGGTGAATTCCACGCGGTTGCCCGCATCGCCCACAGCAAGTCTTATCGTTTGGACGAACTTTGAGTCTTCGGTTTCGCGGGTCACTTCCACGGCCACACGTACCGGTCCGCTTTCCACCACGCGAATTGTGGCTGGGCCGGAGACATAGGCGCGCGGCGGTTTCTGCTGGTCAGCCCAGTCCATGTTCCAGGCGGGCCAATCGAAGGGGTGTTCCGTCTGCAATGCCAACCGCGCCGGAGCCGCGAGCAATTCCCGCTTGATGCTCTTGTCGTAGATACTTGATACATCGCCGTTCGCATCTACCGTGACGCGGTAGCGGGCATTTTCAAGTGAGGATTCGCTCGCTTTCAGTTCGGAGGCGGCGGGAGCGTCGGCAGGACGGACGTCGTAAACCGCGAAGCCCACTGACGGCACTTTGGCGAGGAACAGCACGCGCCCTGACTGCGAGCCAGCTTCAAACTGCGAGGGCACTTCCTTGCCATCCGGACCGAACACGCGAACGGCCTGCGGCACGCCTTGGGCGAAGGAAAGTCGAGCTTCCACCACATCCTCGCGCTCAGTGTTAAGTTGGTTGTATACAACCACGGCTGTGCCTTGCACCTGCATGTCCAAGCCGGAGGCGATGGCGGAACCGGCGCTGGTCAGCACGCCCGCGAACTGGTTCATGGCGATCACATCATCGTTCCAGGAGAATTCATAAGATTTGGGTGTGGCGGTGCCGGCCATGATGTCGTGGAACTGTCCGCCCAGCACGAGTGTCCACGCGTCGTTCAAACGCTGCAACGGATAGGGGGGGCCGCCCAACCATGCGGCGGCAACCGAGGCGCGCTCGGCGGCGTCAGCGAGCAGCTCATTCTTGCGATTCCAACGCTTGTGCACCGCTTGGGAGGTCAGCGAGCCTGCCGAGTGATTGGTAAGCTCAAGGTCGCCCTTGTAGTGCAGCAGTTGACTGGCCTTGCCGGATCGCAGGATGTCGAGAAACATCTGATCGGCTTTAGAAGAAACCACTCGCACGGGGCCATCGCCCACTTGAATCGCGGCGCCCTTCGCCTGAGCGTCTTGTTCTTCGTCCAAATCTGTCCGTTCGAGCGCGGTCGGCAACGGGGTGCGGCCCTTGGTTGCGATGGCCTCCAGCAGTTTTACCGAAGGCTCCGAGGGGGAGCCCCCGATGTCGCCAGTGCCGTAGTAGTGGTAATCCACGGCAAGGCCAGTTGCCTTGGCGTCAAGTGCCAGCCGTTGGGGCCAATCGACATAATACGAGTGCTGCTTGCTGAATTCGGGGCTGCTCTTGCTGAGGTCGTAGAAGATCGTCCCGCTGTAGGTCAGGGGGTTGAATGCTGCCAGCACGCTTTTGCCGCCCGGGCCGTCCCAAATCCCGACGTTAAACGGAATGCCCTTGGGGGTCTCCTCCGGGGACGTGGGCCCTCCTACGGGGGCGGATGAGCCCCAACTCAGTTTCTGCGTGGAAAATCCCTTCACGCCCGCTGCCGAAAGGATGCTTGGCAAGGAGGCAGGAAAACCGAAGCAATCCGGCAGCATGAATTCCGCGCTCGCCACTCCGAAATCATGGCGGTAATACTCGTTACCGTAGAGGACCTGGCGGATGGTCGATTCGGGCGAAGGCGAGTTCACGTCGTTCTCTTCCATCGACGAGCCTGCGGGAAACCATCGGCCCGCTTTGACCCATTGCCGGAGCTTTTCATAATCAGCAGGGAAGTATTCCTTCATCATGCGATAGCGATTGGCGCCGCTGAAATTAAAAATGTAGTGCGGATACTTCTCAAACAGGGCGAAATTGGCGTGCATGGTTTTGGGGAGATATTCGCTGATGACTTGCGGGTACTCCCAGCGCCACTCGGTGTCCAAATGGGCATAGCCGACGACGTAAAGGGTCGGCTGGGCAAAGACTGGCCCTGCCTGCGCGGCGGGCTTGGCGGGCGCTTGCCCCGCGGCTGATGGGCCTTGCGCCAGGGCGGAAATTGCCGAAAGCGCAATCGCCATCAGAATTGCGGCGGCGCGAAATGAAAGCGATGTCGCGCGGGTCGCCGGCATCGAATGATGAGCGGTTCTGTTCATGTGTCCCCCGTTGACTTGATTACGCTGGATTCGAGCGCCCCCGGCTGGGGGAAATCGACTCAACCCACAGCGCGCCCCCCGGAAGAGATACGCCAAGGAGGCGGCCATTATACACCCGCTGGGTTCTTGACAACCCTGTCCGGCTTGGTCAAGGATGTGATGCCAACTTTGCGTCGCCTGATATTTGGTTATCTGCAAAACCGGCCGGGCGAGGAAGCGAACCGTGGTTTGGGGGTTTCAGGAGGCGGTAGATGGTGGGCCACGCAGGTTCCATCGCTCTCGGGAAGAAACGCGCGAAACGAAAAGGAGATGAAAAGATGAAGTTTCCACTCATAGTTCTGGCGTGCTTGACCACGGCGGCTTTGCTGACGGGCGGCGACGGGGGGCCTGCGGTCACTTACATCGGCCACGACAAGGTCGCTGCGGCGCTGGGACACGAGACTCACAGCGGTCCTTTGGTGAAGGCTTCTGATCTGCTGGTCATGGGCGCTCACCGCGAGCAAAACGGGCGCGTCGAACTGCATGAAAAGGAGACCGACGTCTTTTACATTGTCGACGGTGAAAGCACTTTCGTTACCGGAGGCAAAATGGTGGGAGGCAAAGTGACTTCTCCCGGCCAGTGGCAGGGAACCGATATTCAGGGTGGGCAGGTTCATCATTTGACCAAGGGTGATGTGATCGTGATTCCCGCGGGGAATCCCCATTGGTTCAAGGACGTTCCGCATTCGGTCAGTTATTTTGTGGTGAAGGTTCTGAAGCCATAGATGGCAAGGGGGAGGTGGAGCCCATGGGTCTTCTTGCGCCCTATCGGGTTGTGCACGGATGGCCGATTCTTCCGGAAGGTTATGTGCTCGGGCAGGTCGCAGGCGTCGGCGTGGATTCGCATGAGCATGTTTTTGTTTTTCACCGCGCTGACCATGCGGGCGAGAAACCGAGCGGTCCCATCGAGTCGCCGGTGGTGATGTGTTTTGATGGCGCAACGGGGAAACTCCTGGATTCCTGGGGGGCGAATACGTTTCTAGTTCCGCACGGACTGCGAGTGGATGATCGGGACTATATTTGGCTCACCGATGTGGACCTGCACCAGGTTTTCAAGTTCAGTCACGATGGCACTCTGCGCATGTCGCTGGGAGTTGCGGGGACTCCGGGATGGGACCACCTGCACTTTAATAAGCCGACGGATGTGGCCGTGGCCCGCGACGGGTCGATTTATGTGAGTGACGGCTATGGGAATCGTCGCATTGCCAAGTTTTCGCACGAAGGGAAGTTTCTGTTGGAATGGGGCAGGGCGGGCGACAAGCCCGGCGAGTTTAATGAAGTCCATAACCTGGTCCTCGATCGGGAGGGGTGCGTTTACGTCACTGACCGCATTAACCGGCGCATCCAGGTGTTCACGGGCGATGGCCAATTCATCTCCGAGTGGAAGAGCGAGGCGCTGGGATGCCCCTGGGCTCTCGCTTACGGCCCCGGCGATTTTCTTTACATGGTTGATGGGGGCGACATGTCGTCGCGTTTGCCCGCGCGTGCACGCCTCACCCGGTTGGACCTGAAGGGAAACATCCTGGAGCAGTGGTCATCATTTGGCAATTACGACGGGCAAATATTCTGGGGACACGACATTGCCGTCGGAAAGTCCGGAGATGTTTACGTGGGGGAAGTGAATCACGGGATGCGGGTGCAGAAGTTTTCGCGAAGCGAGCAGGAATATCTGTCCTTGCCCCACCAGGGATAGGTGATATTTCTGTTTCGACAAGGCTGCGGCGTTTCAAAATACTCGGCCGAGGGTAAACGAACGATGAAAAAACAGAGTTCACGTGGTGATGGTGAGAGGTTTAACAGACGGTCATTCATAACCAGAGGTGTGCTCGCAACTGGGGCAATGGCTGGACTCGCAAGACCCAGTGTGGGGAACGCCGTTCCTTTTGCCGTTCCGGAACTCCCTGGCATCGCTGAAAAAAGTAACAGCCGCCAGATCCTCTGCGGTCCGATGATTCCACTGGTCACAAATTACAACCGGGATCTGAGCTTGGACCTTGGGGCTTATAAGGAAAACCTTCGGTATTTGATGGATCACGGAATCCGGACCGGGCAGGGCGCCTTCCTCGTGGCTGCCGCCGGCGGTGATTTCCCTATGCTTACAGTCCAGGAGCGAGCGGCATTGGCACAGGCGGCCGCCGAGGTGACGAATGGGAAAGTCCCGCTGGTCATTTCCGCCCAGGCAACAGACATTCGGGTCAGTCAGGAAATAGCGCGAGTTGCCGAAGACCTGGGCATGTACGCAGCGCAGATGAGTCCCCCATACTATTTCCATCCTTCTGATGACGATGTGATTAGGTTTTACCACGCCGCCAGCGCCGGGCTGAAGAAAAGCGGGCTGATGGTGTACAACACCTTTTGGGAAGGCTACCACATGTCGTTTGAGGTCCTCGACAAGGTTGTGGAATTGGACAGGGTCGTATCCTTGAAATGGGCCACCCCCAACGGCAATCTTGATTACCTGATGGGAGTCGCTCGATATGGCGACCGAATCGCCGTAATCGACAATACCGACGCGTGGCCTATTACCGCGATGGCGGGGGGCTCGGGATTCATCTCGCACATGGCCAGCATTTTGCCTGAGCACTGCGTAGAACTCTTGAAGCTTACGCAGGCAGGCAAGTACAAGGAAGCGTTGGACTCCATGCGTGCGGTTGATTGGGATTGGGAAAAGTTCCGAGGTGTAATGGCGGGAAAAACCGCCGGCGAAGCCCCTACCGTAAAGGCTTCCTTGGAGCTCTGCGGAAGGCCCGGTGGACCCTCCCGGCCACCTTCACGCTCCCTAACGGAGGAAGAGCGTTCAGCTTTGCGCAAGGTGTTGGTGAAGATCGGAGCGCCGGTCGTCTAACCAGTATCATGCCCGCTTGGTTTGGCGCTTTACGCATGGGTACGTAAGCCACACCCGGGCCACTTGGGCAGAATACGCTCAAAACCTCTTTAGGTGGTAAACGGATCACGCAGGCTTGACGATCTGGTCACACGCCGTCCGCCACTCCCCACTCTTATTCTCGGGGGCGTTTCCGGTATTCCTCGTAGAGCCGGAGATGCTTGTTGTCCGTGGAAGTCAATTCACCGTTAATGAAGAGATAGCGCACCTGCGTCGGGATCGCGAGAGGGTCGCCATCCGTAACAATGAGGTCAGCCATTTTGCCGGGCTCGATCGTCCCGAGCTGGTCGGCAAGACCGAAGATTTGCGCCGGGTACAGCGTCACGGCCTTCAAGGCTTCCTGGTAAGGCAGGCCGTAAGGCACGCAATTGGCGACTTGGTAGGGCAGGCGGCGCGCAAAGGAGGCGTTGAAGCTGGCGAAAGCGATCTTGACGCCCGCGGCGGCGAGTTGGCCGGCTGTGACATACGACTGATCGTAAGACGCATCTTCGTCCCGGGGCAGGGATTGCGTTGGTCCCAGGATTACAGGAATGTGTTTGGCGGCCAGCAAGTCCTTTACCTTGTAAGATTCCGAGCCCCCGGCCAGAATCATCTTCAGCTTCTGTTTGTCGCAGAACTCGACGGCACTGCGAATCTCGCGCTTGCCCTCCGCCACCACCAGCAGCGGCAACTGGCCGCGCACCACCGGCGCGAGAGCCTCAAGTTTAAGGTCACGATCGTAGTTGGCGATTGACCCCTTCTCCATCGCCTGGGAGTAATGCCGCGCGCGCTCGATCCAGTCCCCCAGTTCGTTGATCCTCTTGTCGTACTCCTGCTTCACCTCGGTGAAGGGGCGCTGCCTGATGCTGAAAGTAGAAAAGTCGAAGCTCCGCGTCTCCATCGTCGGCCAATTCACCACCATAGCCACGGAGCGGCGGATGAGCATTTCCTCGATGGTCCAGCCGGCGAGGTTAATGGCGGAAGCCTGTCCGGAAATCACCTCACCTTCGCCGCCGAAGCCGCCCCCGCCGAGAGGCGCCGCGAGCGCATGCGTAATGCCATTCGCGCGCGCCACCGGGATCAACTCGCTCGCCGGGTGAACGGCTGTCATCGCCACCAATTGCGGATTGTAAGTGCCGACATCGGCAGTATCCACGGTGGCATTCACGGCTTCGATCTCCGTCAATCCCAGGTCCGTGATGGCATCGAAGAGACCGGGATACACCTCGAGACCCTTGCCGTCGATCACCTGCGCGTCGGCGGGCACGTCAACGCTGGAGCCGACCGCAGCGATCTTGCCGTCGCGGATCACCACCGTGCCGTGCTCCACCGGCGACCCGGCCAGCGTCACCACCTTGGCGTCACGAATGGCATAGATGTGCGAGGCGGATGCCGCACTTGCTCCGGCCGCCGCGTGCGTGCGAAGCGAGGGCGCGAGGGCCAGCATTGCCGCCACTGAGAAGGTTATGAGTCGGGGTTTCATCTTTGTCAGTCCCTTTCGATACTCGAAAGTCGAAATTGCAAACTCAAAGCTCGAAATTCGACCGAGTTTCGAATTTCGACGTTCGATTTTCGAGTCCTAGATTTCCGGGGGCTTCGACGCTGCGCCCGGGGGCCTGCCTGCCCCTGGCGGTCCTTGCCTCCGCCCGGCGCCCCTGGGGCCTTGCGGCCTCGCCGCCTCGGCCGCTTTCTTTTCTTTTTCCTCCAACGCCTTCTTTTCCTTTTCCAGTTCGGCGCGATGGGCAATGTCCTGCTGCCGGTCGAAATAAACCTGCCCATCGATCAGCACTTTCTGCGCCACAGCATAGACACTGAGCGGGTCCTTGTCGTAGATATCGATGTCCGCGTCTTTGCCCGTCTCGATCGAACCCACGCGATCGGCGAGGTGCAATTGAATGGCGGGGTTCAGCGTCACGAGTTTCAGCGCCTCGTCGTGCGAGAGGCCGCCCCACTTCATACTCTTGGCCGCTTCCTGGTTCAGGTGCGTGGCTTCCGACGCGTCGTCAGAGTTGATGGAAACCACGATGCCGCGCTCAGTCATCAGCGCAGCGTTGTAAGGAATCGCGTCGAAGGCTTCTATCTTATACGCCCACCAGTCGGAAAAGGTGGACCCGCCCGCGCCGTGCTTGGCGATCTCGTCCGCCACCTTGTAGCCTTCGAGCACGTGCTGGAAGGTGGCGACCTTGAAATGGAACTCCTCGGCCACCCGGATCATTTGCAGAATTTCATCCGCGCGGTAGCAGTGGATGTGCACCAGGCGCTTGCCTTCCAGCACCTCCAGCAGCGGCTCCAGTTTAAGGTCGCGCCGGGGAGGAATCAGGTTTGTCTCGCCCGCGGCTTTCCGGCGATCGTATTCGTCCCACGCTTTCTTGTAATCCAGCGCCTCGCTGAAAGATTCACGCATCACGTCCATCACGCCCATGCGCGTGGCCGGATAGCGTCGCGTCCCGCCGCGGCCGCCACCGCCGGCGCGCTTGGGGTTCTCACCCAGCGCGAACTTGATGCCTGGGAGCGCGCCCTCGAACGGCAGGTCCTTGGCCGGCTTGCCCCAGCGCAGCTTGATCACCTCGGTCTGTCCACCGATGGAATTGGCGCTGCCGTGCAGGACGTTTGCCGCGGTGACCCCGCCCGCGAGGTCGCGATAGATATCAATGTCCTCGGGGTTAAGCGCATCGGCGATATTCGCCATTGAGGATACGCTGACGCTGCCCTCGTTCACGCTGCCCGCCACAGCGATGTGCGAGTGGCAATCGATGATGCCAGGCATTACATACTGGCCTGTCGCATCAATCACCTTGGCGCCCTCGCGCGCCGTAAGGCCTTTGCCCACCTCGGCGATCTTGCCGTCGCGGATCAGGACGTCGCCGTTTTCAATCGTCCCATGGGTAACCGTGAGGATGGTGCCGTTCTTGATTAACGTCACGTCGGCGGCCTGCACGCGGACGGCACACCCGGCCAGGAGAACCACCGCCGCGATTTTGCAATGCCGCAGCAAGCTGCCAGAATCCCAAGCTCGCTTCATTTATTCCCCCTCCTGATCAGTGGCCACGGCGCCGGTTCCCGTCGGATGCACGCCCGTGAAATCCGCCGAGACCCCGCCGCCGCTCGCCGTGCCTTTCATCTGCTCACCTTCCAGGGTTCCACTGAAGGATACTTCCAACGGACTGCCTTCGATGGACAGGCTGATGGTGAAGCTGAACTTATTGCCGCTTGCCCAGCCATCGGAAATGGAAACTGTTCCCATCGAGCCCATGATCTCGCCCGAGGTTCCGGTGACTGAGCCGGTCAGCGCGCCGTCCGGCGCCATCGACAGGTCGGCGGTGGCTTCCTGCGTCCCATGGGGCGAGTTCACCGTAAGCTTCCACTTGCCCGTCAACTTGATGGTCGGCGGTTCAGTGGGACGGCCCGGCTCGTGCACTTCGTAACGGCGGCCGTCGACGAAAGTCATCTTGACTTTGGTTTTTTCATTGAACAGATCGCCGTCCGCCACCACCAGGTTGGCGATCTTGCCCGCCTCGATCGAGCCCAGGCGGTCGCCCACGCCGAGGATCTCCGCCGCGCTGAGCGTAAAAGCGCGCAGGGCGGCGTCCGCAGCCAGCCCGGCGTCGATGGCCTTCTTGGCGTTCTTCAAGGCGTCTTTGGGCGAGCCCGTGCCTTCCAGATAGAAAGCAAACTTCACGCCCGCCTTTTGCAGCGCCGCCGGCGACGAGGGCGCGCGATCGCGGAAGCGCAGCTCGCGCAGTGGCTCTTCCGCTTCGGGATCGGCGTCCTTCTCCTTTTCCGGCCACTTCAGATTCACCAGCACCGGGACCTTCGCCGCTGCCAACTCGTCGGCGGCAGCGTAACCCTGCTGGCCGCCATAGAACACCGCTCGCGCTCCGATTCGATCCGCCAGCACCAACGCCCGGTGCACTTCCTGCGCGGTGTTGGCGGGCAGAAGCACCGGGCGGAGGGCGCGCAACGCTTCGCCAATCACGATTTCGGTGCGGTCATAGAGGGGACGTTCCAGTCCCTGCGGGTGCAGGGTATAAACCGTCTCCGCCTCCCCGTACCAGTTGGTGTCCAGATACACCTGGCGCACGTAGGAGAGCACGCCCATCAGCGAGTCGGGGAAATTTCCAAAGCCTCGCACAGGCTGTAACGTAACCAGGAGCGCGGCGGGCGCCGCCACCACCATCTCCCCGGCGCGGTCTCCCGCCAGGTTCACCACCGCCCCTTGGCCCGCGAAGATGCCCGTCAGCGGAGTGGCCAGCGCGGAAGTGAAACCGGCGTTGCGCCACGTTTCCAGGCGCTTGTCGTCGGGCTTGAGTTCGTCGGCGGCGTTCACCCAGGGAGTAGTGGCCGGGCGGTCCTGCGGACCCTGCGAGACGGGCGCCGCTTGCGCCTGGCCCCGCCCCTGCCCGCCGCCTCCGGCCCCTCCGCCCAGACCCGTCGGAGCGCCGCCGCCCAGGCCGAGGTCGCTGAGCGCGTCGATGAAGCCGGGATACACGGTCAGCCCGCGCCCCTCGATCACCCAGGCTTCCGGCGGAATCGTCACATTCTCGCCCACGGCTACAATCAGCCCTTTGGCGATCACCACCGTGCCGCTCTTGATCTCCGGTCCGGAAACCGGCACGATGTGCGCGTTGCGAATGGCGAAGTAACGCGGCTCCTCAGCCCGCGCCGTGCCCGCCGCATAGAGCGCCAGTGCCGCCATCAGCAGCGCCCTCGAAAATCTGGCGACCCTGACTTTGTTCATCGTCGTCTCAAGACTCATCGCGCTCTCCTTGCGGTTAAATCGAAACTCGAAACTCGGACGTGGGCTGCAAACCGCTGCGGCTCTCAGGACCCAGAATCTGGAGCTGATGTTTCGTTAGGCCCTCGCTGCCTCGCCGGGGGCGCAATCATACGCCAGCCTGGGGCCGGAATTCAAACCTTGTTTTGGGCCTATTCTCTCGCAATTTTGAGGTTGGTTCTCTGCGGGTTTTGGGATGGAAGGACTCAATAATCAGCTCTGGCGTTGTTGCACAAGTATCGATGAAATGCTCGGAAGTGTTCAGGTCACCTTGTATTCCTGCAACGCCTCCGGCTGAATCTCAATGGACAACCCGGGCTGGGTGGGAAGCTTTGCCATGCCGTTGATGATCTTGAGAGGATGAATAAGCAGCGGTTCGAGCCAGGGGAAATATTCCAGGAACAAGCCATTGGGTATGGCGGCCATCCAGTGGATATCGATTTCCTTGTAGAAGTGGGAAGCCACGCGGGCGTTGAACGTTTCCGCCAGGTGAGCCAGCCGGATGCAGCGGGAAATTCCCCCGAGGCGCAGCACGTCCGGTTGGACGATCGGCAGGGCGCGGCGTTCCAGCAATTGGCGAAAGACCTGGAGGGAATACTCGCGCTCGCCCGCGGCGACCGGGCATCGCAGCCTACCCGCCAGCATTTCGTAACCATCCAGGTCGTCTTTAGGTATCGGTTCCTCGAACCAGAAAATGTCGCAGTCTTCCACTTTGCGGCTGAACTCCAGCGCCTGCCAGGGCGACCAGGCTTGGTTGGCATCGACCATCAGTTGTATTTTCGGACCAATCGCTTCGCGAACGGCGCGCACGCGCTCGGCATCACGCTCCGGTTGGCGGCTGCCCACTTTCATCTTCACCGCGGTAAAGCCGCGCTTTACGTAGTTGCGCGCCTCCTGCACGAGTTGATCGAGGGAATAGGACAGCCAACCGCCGCTGCCGTAGATCGGAACTTCCTCTTGATACGCGCCCAGCAGTTTGTGGACGGGGCAGTCAAGGCTCTTGCCCAGGATGTCCCACAGCGCGATGTCAATCGCCGCAATCCCCCACGCTGCCACACCTGTTTGGCCGATGTACTCGACGCGGTTCCAGCAGGCTTGCCAAACCTTCTCGATCTGCGTCGGGTCCATTCCCATGATCACATCCTTGAGTTCGTGATCCACGATTCCCATCAGGAGTTCCTGGCCGTAATCGAAAGTGAGCATGTGAGCATGGCCGGTCAATCCGTTATTGGTATGGATATCGACCAGGATCCAGTCAATGCTCGGCAGAGTATGGGTGGAGTCCGCAAGGGGTTCCTGAAGAGGCATGGACAGGCGAGTGGTTCGGACGTCGCGAATTTTCATGAGGGCTCCTTGTTCCAAAATTAAATAAGGTGGGCACGTGGTGTCAAGGAGTACGTACACCGCACGAAACGCCCGTACCGATTGTGGATAAAGGGCAAATGCCCAGCAATTCCCAATGATCCCCGCAACCTTGCTGCCAGGCCTGAGCGGGGAGATTATAACCCCGCACGAAATAGCGTTGAGAAACACGACGTAATTAAATCTTCGACAGGGACATAATGTCTCTTGACAGAGATACTTAACCAAGTTAACTTTCCACCTGCTTAATTATTCTGCAAGTTTTCCAGAAATAAGGGTCGTTTTTACCGAAGGACGTGCAGAGTGGAATTTCGCACCATTGGACTACCGAGCGATTCAAAAGTTCTTGCCCGTCCAACCAGCCTCGCACCTGACTCACACCTTCTTCGCGAAAGACGCACGGCAGTTTGTGGTTTGCTTCCTGCTACAAATCTCACCTCCTCCAAAGTGATTCGACCCGGCCGGCTCGGAGATGGGGGGGCCGCATGAATCCGAATCTCTCCCTAATCAGCGACGGAAAGAAGTTCATGTGGGACGGGCGCCCCTACACGACACGAGAAGAAGCCTCGACGGTACTCGAAGCATGTCTAAAAGACGGCTTTGAAGTTCAGGTGGTAGAGGAAGGCGGGAAGTTCCTGGTTTACACGAGAAGGGAAGTGAAGGGGGTTGCGGCCACCGCCCCTTAGCAGGCGGTCGCGACCAGGGGACTAAGGCAGGAAGAGCCTGCGGGTGAAAAGCCATGAAGGACTACGGCACCGTCCGCATTCACACCGATCCGACGCTCCTCTCTGACATTCGGCGTTACGGCAATTTTGACACCACCGGCTGCTACCAGTGCGGGAGCTGCACGATCTCCTGCGACCTGGTAACGGACACCGTAAGCTTCCCGCGCAAGATCATCCGCTATGCCCTTTTGGGATTAAGGAAGCCGCTCGTAGAAAGTCTTGACCCCTGGATCTGCCACGACTGCGGCGACTGTTCCCTGATCTGCCCGCGTCAGGCGGAGCCGCGGATCTCGATGATGACGGTGCGCCGGTTCCTGACCGCGCAATACGACTGGACGGGCCTCTCGTCCAGGATCCTCGCCTCACGGGCCTGGTACGTCGGTTCCTTAGTTACGGCGGCGGCCTCGGTCCTGCTCCTCATTGTGCTCTATCACTTGCTCCACGTAGGTCTGCCGATTCACGACTTCGTGACCACCCCCATCGGCCTGGAGCACATGTTTCCCACCATGACGTACTACACGCTCACGGTGATCCTCCTTCCGTTCTTCCTCTTGCTCGCCCGAGTCTTCCGCATCTGGGGGCTCACCATGCGCGGGGGGAGAATCCCCGTGTCAGCTTACTTCGCCGAGGCATGGACTTACGTGTGGCAATCGGTGACCCACACGCTCATGCGGAAGTGCCCGGAGAAGGGGCGATGGGTGGGACACTGGCTGCTCGCCCTGGGTGTGGTCATGATTCTCGCCATCAAAGTGTTCGCGCTGCGCTGGTTCCAAACCGACAACATCTATCCCCTCTACCATCCCCAGAGATGGCTGGGGTATCTGGCCACCGGGTGCATCTTGTACGGCGTGGGGACAGTTCTGGCATGTCACATCAAGGGGGATAAGGAAATCTGCAAGACGCGAGGGCTGGAAGATTTGATGTTTCCTATCCTGCTCCTGCTGGTGGCACTGAGTGGGATTTCCGTTCACATCCTCCGCTACGCCGGATTCGAGATGGCCTGCCACTTCGTCTACGCGCTGCACATCGTCATCGCCACGCCGATACTGGTGGTCGAGATGTCGTTCGGAAAGTGGTCGCACATGATCTACCGTCCGCTGGCCCTGTACTTCCAGGCGGTCAAGGAGAGGGCGGGGCGCGAGGCGCCTGCCCAGGAGGGTATTCTCGATGCCGTCTGAGGCATTCCAAAACCATCCGATCGGCGCCGCCCTGGTGGTGGGAGGCGGAATCGGCGGCATGCAGGCGGCCCTCGATCTTGCGGCCTCCGGCATCAAGGTTTACCTGACCGACCGCCGGGCTTCCATCGGCGGGGTCATGTCCCAGCTCGACAAGACCTTCCCCACCAACGATTGCGCCATGTGCACCATGGCCCCGCGGTTGGTCGAGATCGGCCGGCACCGGGACATTGAAATCCTCACGATGAGCGACGTGGCCCGTGTGCAGGGCCGTCCGGGGGATTTCACGGTCACGGTCAAGCGCCAGCCCAGCTTTGTGGACGAAACAAAATGCACCGGCTGTGGGAGCTGCGTCGCGAATTGCCCGACGCGCAACCACGTGCAGCCCGTCGCGAGTCCCCGGGTCGAACTCGAGCCTTCCCACCGGGAGACAGTGGGAAGCATCCTCGCGCGGCACAAGAACCAAGAGGGACCGCTGATGCCCATCCTCCAGGAGGTCAATGCGGCCCTCAACTATTTCCCTGACAACGTACTGCAGTACATCGCTCAGGAAACGGGCTATCCCCTCTCGCACATTTACAGAATCGCGACCTTCTACAGTGCTTTCAGTGTCGTGCCCAGAGGGCGATACGTCATCAATGTCTGCATGGGAACGACTTGCTATGTGCGCGGCAGCGAGAGGCTGATGGAGAAGCTCAGCGAAGCGCTCGCCATCCAGCCGGACCAGACGACGCCCGACCTGAAGTTCACTCTCAAGAGCGTGCGCTGCATCGGGTGCTGCGGGCTCGCCCCGGCGCTCATGGTGAGGGGCGAGTTCTACGGGAAATTGACGCGCAAGGACCTGCCGGGCATCGTGCAGAAATACCGAGAGGCGGCGTAACATGCCGAGGCTCACGATCAAAGAGCTGCGGGAGATGAGGGACGTTGCCCGGATAGTACACCGCCACCAAGACGGGGCTTTCACAGGCAGGATCCTGGTCCACATGGGCACGTGCGGCGTCGCCGCCGGGGCGCAGAAAGTCCTGGCAGCGGTGCGGGATGAACTGGAGAGAAGGGGGATTACCAACATTCAAGTTGTGACCACCGGGTGTGCAGGCTTCTGCTCGCGCGAACCGATGATGACTGTTGAAACGCGCCATTTACCCCCCGTGAAATATGGTGATCTCAGCCCCGAAAAGGTCGGCAGGATCGTGGCCGAACACATCGCGCATGAAAACATAGTCGCCGAATGTGCGATTGGTGTTGGTTCCGAGCAGGCTCGCGAAGGAAGCACCGCCGAGAAGTTGACATTCGCGCCCTCCAAAACCGCGCCGCAGGTTCCCTGGATCTCCGATCTCCCGTTCTTCAGTAAGCAGGCGCTCATCGTCCTCAGGAACAAGGCCATCATCGACCCGGAGAAAATTGACGACTATATCGCCAGGGACGGCTATGCAGCGCTGGAGAAAGTTCTGACCAAGCTGACCCCGGAGAAAGTCATCGAGGAAATCACGCGCGCGGGGCTGCGCGGTCGAGGCGGAGCAGGATTTCCTACCGGCATCAAATGGCGGGTCTGTCGGGCCGAAAAGAAGACGCCCAAGTACATTATCGGCAATTGCGACGAAGGAGACCCGGGCGCTTACATGGACCGCAGCCTCCTGGAGTCTGATCCCCATTCCCTCATCGAAGGGATGACCATCGCCGCCTATGCCATCGGGGCTTCCCGTGGGTATGTCTACGTGCGCAGCGAGTATCCCCTGGCGATCCAGCGCCTCGCAGGGGCCCTCCTTCAGGCACGCGACTATGGCTTCCTGGGAGCGAAGGTCCTCGGCTCCAGCTTCGACTTTGACATCGAGATTCGAGAAGGGTCGGGCGCCTTCGTGTGCGGCGAGGAGACCTCTCTGATCCATTCCATCGAGGGGGAAATCCCCGAGCCCCGCCAGCGGCCTCCTTTCCCCGCCCAGGTGGGCCTGTGGGGCTGTCCCACGGTCATCAACAACGTTGAGACGCTGGGGAATGTGCCCGTGATCATCATCCGGGGAGCGGAGTGGTTTTCCGCCATCGGAACCGCCGCCAGCAAGGGGACCAAGATCTTCTCGCTGGTGGGGAAGATCAACAACACGGGCCTCATCGAGGTCCCCATGGGGATCACCCTGCGAGAAATCGTCAACGATATTGGCGGCGGGATTCCTGATAACAAAAAATTCAAGGCCGTGCAAACCGGTGGACCCTCGGGTGGCTGCATCCCCAGCAGCCTCATCGATCTCCCTATCGACTACGAGAACTTGAAAGAGGCAGGTTCCATGATGGGGTCGGGGGGCATGATCGTCATGGATGAAGATACCTGCATGGTCGATGTGTCCAAGTTCTTCATCCAGTTCACCAATGATGAGTCCTGCGGAAAGTGCAGCGCCTGCCGGGAAGGGAGCGACGCGCTACTCGAGGTCTTGACGAGAATTACCAACGGCGAGGGGCTCGACGGGGACGTGGATTTCCTCGAGGAACTGGGGCAGGCCGTCAAGGACGCCTCCATGTGCGGGCTTGGCCAGACGCTCCCCAACCCCGTCTTATCCACGCTGCGACACTTTCGAGACGAATACGTTGCTCACATCAAAGACAAGAACTGCCCCGCCAAAGTCTGCAAGCCCCTGGTCAAGTACTACATCGATCCTGACAAGTGCCCGGGCTGTATGTTGTGTCTTAAGAATTGTCCGGCCGGGGCGGTCAAAGGGGAGAACAAGCACGTGCATGTGATTGACCAGACCACGTGCACAAAATGCGGCGAGTGCCTGGAGATCTGCCCGCCCAAAGTTTCCGCCGTCGTCAAACTCTCGGGAAAGGAAGCCCAGGAACTCCAGTCGCTTCCTTCCCCGATTCCCGTGCGCGAGTGGCGCGCGCGCAAGGCCGCGGAGACAGGAACCGGGGTGCGGCGCACCCCGTAGAAGCGGCGAATTGTAGCGTCGATCTCCCATCGACGATTCGGCGGGCGGAGACCGCCGCTACAGCGGAAAACGAAAATGCCGAGCCTAACGATTAACAGTACGCCCGTGGAAGTGGAGGAGGGCACAAAGCTCCTCCCGGCCATTGAAAAGGCCGGGGTCAAAGTGCCCACCCTCTGCCACCATAAGGCTCTGACGCCCTATGGCGCCTGCCGGCTCTGCGTCGTGGAGGTCCATGCTCCCGGGAGGCCGCCCTCCGTTCAGGCCGCGTGTTCGTACCCCGCGCTGGACGGGATCAGCGTCCTCACCCACACGGACCGCGTGGTCCGCGCCCGGCGAATCGTTGCCGAGCTTCTCCTGGCGCGCTCGCCGGAGTCCGAGGCGGTGAAACGCGTCGCGGCGGAGCTGGGCGTCCGGGACACACGCATCCGCAAGAAGCACGACGACTGCATCTATTGCGGCCTGTGCGTAAGGATGTGCCAGGAGAGGATGGGGCGGACCGCCATAGGGTTCTCGGGAAGAGGGCCGAGGAAGAAGCTCGAGCCGCCCTTCGGCAAGCACAATCCCGTCTGCTGGACGTGCGGGGCCTGCGATTTCATTTGTCCTACGGGGAAAAAGGTCTCCGCCCTGACCACACCCTATGCTCCATTGCCCATCCCCAATCCTCACAACTTGGGGCTCGACACCAGGCCCGCCGTTTCCATCCTCTACCCGCAGGCGGTTCCCAACAAGGCGGTGATCGACCCTCAGCATTGTATCCACCTGAACTACGACGATTGCGGCATCTGCAAGGAGGTATGCGAGGCCAAGGCCATCGATTTCGAGCAGAAAGAGCAGACACGGGAGCTGAAGGTGGGCTCCATCATCCTTTCGCCCGGATATGAGATCTTCGATGCTCGCATCAAGAAGGAGCTGGGATACGGCCGGTTCGAAAACGTCCTAACGGCTCTGGAGTTCGAGCGCATCCTTTCCGCCTCCGGACCGTTTTCCGGCCGCGTGCTTCGCCCCCACGACAAGCAGGAGCCCAAGCGCATCGCTTTCATCCAGTGCGTGGGTTCGCGCGATGCGGAGCGGGATTATTGCTCCTCTGTTTGCTGCATGTACGCCACCAAAGAAGCCATCATCGCCAAGGAACATCTGGGCGAGGACCTTGCCTGCGACATCTTCTTTATGGACTTGCGGGCCTTCAGCAAGGGCTTCGAGCAGTATTACCAAAGGGCGAAAGATCTCGGGGTCAGGTACATCCGGTGCCGCGTGCCGAAGGTCGAGGAGATCCCCGGGACCAAAAACCTCACCATCCAGTATCTGGCCGAAGACGAGCGGAAGGTTTCGCAAGAATACGATTTGGTGGTTCTCTCCGTGGGGATGCAGCCGCCCAAGGAAGTGGCCGCGCTGGCCGCCAAATTTGGCGTCGAGTTGAACCAATTCAATTTTTGCCGGACCTCTCTTTTCGGGCCCAGCGAATCCACCCGGGAAGGGATCTTTGTTGCGGGGCCTTTCGCGGAGCCCAAGGATATCCCGGAAACCGTCATGCAGGCCTCGGCGGCCGCGGCCCAGGTGCTTTACCTTTTGAAGGATGCCCGGGGTTCCCTCATCACGCCCAAGGCCTATCCGCCCGAGCGCGAGGTAAGGGGAGAGGAGCCCCGCATCGGGATCTTTGTGTGCCACTGCGGAACGAACATCGCCGGAGTGGTTAATGTTCCCGCCGTTGTGGAGTATGCGCAGACGCTGCCCAACGTGGTGTACGCGGAGAACAATCTCTATACCTGCTCCAATGACACCCAGGAACGGATCAAGGAGAAGATCACCGAACACAAGCTGAACCGGGTGGTGGTGGCGTCCTGCACGCCCAGGACTCACGAGCCTCTGTTCAAGAACACCCTGCGTGAGGCGGGGCTCAACCCCTACCTCTTCGAGATGGCGAACATCCGCGACCAGTGCTCCTGGGTTCACATGCACGAGCCCGACCGCGCCACGGAGAAATCCAAAGACCTGGTGAGGATGGCGGTGGCCAAGTCGCGCCTCCTCGAGCCGCTGCAAAGGCGCTCGATCAAGATTCAGAAATCCGCCCTCGTCATCGGGGGAGGACTCGCGGGCATGACCGCCGCGCTGGAGTTGGCCGGCCAGGGCTTTGATGCTTACTTGGTGGAAAAGACGGAACAACTGGGCGGCAACCTGCGGCACATCCACTACCTGCTCAATGGTGAGAAACCGCAGAAAGAGTTACAGCGCTTGAAAGACCTGGTCCGGCTGAGCGATAGGGTCCACCTGTTCACGGGGGCGACCATCGAGAGCATCGAAGGCACCATCGGCGATTTCAAAACGAAGATTTCAGCCTTCGGTGAAACCACCGAGATTCCGCACGGGGTGGTGATTGTTGCCACGGGCGCGCGTGAGTATCAGCCCAAAGAGTACCTGTACGGGCAGGACGGGAGGGTCTTGACGCAGCGGCAACTCGAGGAAGACCTGGCTTCCGAAAATGGCTTCTTAACAGCGGATGGGAACGCAAAAAGCGTGGTCATGATCCAATGCGTCGGGTCACGAGACAACGAGCGGCCCTACTGCTCGCGCATGTGCTGCGCAGAAGCCATCAAGAATGCCCTGCGGATCAAGACCCTCTCACCTCACACCACCGTGTACGTCCTCTACCGGGACATCCGAACCTATGGGTTCAAGGAGAGCTACTACACGCAGGCGCGCCAGCAAGGCGTCGTCTTTATTCGTTACGAGGAAGACCGCAAACCGGAGGTGTCACGAAACGGCCACGGCCTGGAGGTGTCCGTGCTCGACCAAACCCTGGGGATGCCGCTCGCCATCTCCGCCGACCTGGTAGTCCTGTCGGCAGGCATTTGTCCGGACGAAGACAACCGGAGAATTGCCCAGTTCCTGAAGGTCCCGTTGAACAGCGAGGGCTTTTTCCTGGAAGCCCATATGAAGCTTCGCCCCGTGGAGTTCATGACCGACGGCGTCTTTCTATGCGGCCTGGCCCATTCTCCGAAAGGGATTGACGAAACCATTCTCCAGGCGCAAGCGGCCGCGGCCCGGGCGGCAACCATCCTGTCGCAGGACAGCCTGGAGCTGGGAGCCAACATTTCGCAGGTCATCGATGAGAAGTGCGACGGGTGCGCCTACTGTGTGGACACTTGTCCCTTCAAGGCGATCACCCTGTTCGAGTACCTGTGGCAGGGGTCGGTGAAGAAGGTCGTGGAGGCGAACGAGAGCATCTGCAAGGGCTGCGGGTGTTGCCAGGCGACCTGCCCGAAGTGCGGGATCCTCATCAAGGGATTTACGCTGGACCAGATCAAGGCCCAGATCCATGCCGCCCTGGGGGCCGCATCATGAGCGACACTTTCGAACCTTTGATTATCGCGTTGTGCTGCAACTGGTGCTCGTATGCGGGCGCTGACCTGGCGGGTGTCTCCAGAAGCCAGTATCCCCCCAGCATCCGGATCATCCGGGTGATGTGCTCGGGCATGGTCCACCCCAACCTGGTTATCGAGGCCTTCACAAAAGGGGCGGATGGCGTGCTCATGTGCGGCTGCCATCCGGGAGATTGCCACTATCAGGAAGGCAACCTGAAAGCGGAAAAGCGGGCCGAGGCCATTCGCTTGATGCTGCCGGACTTTGGAATTGAAGAGGAGCGCTTTCGCCTGGAATGGGTTTCAGCGGCGGAAGGTGCAAGGTTTGCGCAAGTGGTGCGGGAGTTTACCGAGCAAGTGCAGAAGCTGGGGGCCAGCCCGTACCGGACGACGTAGTGCAGAAGGCAGAAAGCAGTAGGCAGAAGGCAGTAGGCAGCAAGTGTAGCGCAGACCTCCGCCTTTGAGGTCTGCGGCTCTTCCCGAGACTCTCGCTCCCGAACGCGAGGTCAGGCGTCGGTTTTTGAGATTTGAGGTTTTTGCAAAAGAAGAACCGCGGACCCCAAGAACGGGGGTCCGTGCTACCCCCTCTAGCCCGCGTAGCGGGCGGCATAGTGTGGCCCACGGCGCAAGCCGTGGGATTAGGCGAAGCAAAGCATCTTGGGAGCCATGGGGGTGACGACAGGCCCCGGCAGGGGCCTACCGTGAGTAGCCGTAGGTGAAACCTACGGAAAGGGAAGCGCAGAAATCGTTCCGGCCCTGGAGGGGCCGAACTAGCATCGCGTCAACCCCGTTGGGGTTGGGGTACAGGGAGGCTTGGCGGTCCGTAGGTTTCACCTACGGCTACTCACGGTATCCCGCTTCGCGGGACATGGAAATCATCTCGAGGGTCTCGTAGCAGCGGGCGCAGGAAATTTCGACAGAAAGGAAATATTCTCAAGGAGGTGAAACATGGGAGTACGAGTGAACGAGGAATGGTTCTCCATATGTGGAGGGTGTGAGGTCACGATCCTCGACATCGGCGAGCCTCTCCTGGATATCCTGGCAAAAATCGACATTGTTCATATGCCTGTTCTTATGGATCACAAGCTCTTCGGTCAAACTGGTGAAAAAACCGAAATGGAAGTCCCTGAGGCGGACGTGGGCCTTATCTCCGGCGGCATCCGCAACGAGGAAAACCGCGCGCTCGCCAAGGAAATGCGCAAGAAGTGCAAATTCCTGATCGCGCTCGGCTCCTGCGCCTGCTCCGGCGGCATCCCCGCGCTCGCCAACCTCTCTACTACCCAGGAAGTGCTGGAGAAAGTTTACCGGGGCAGCAAGACCACCGACACGAACGGTATACCGAATCAGCAAATTCCGGCCCTCACCGACCGGGTATACGCGCTTAGCGAGGTCGTTCCCGTGGACATGAAGCTTCCGGGCTGTCCCACCACCCCGGAAATGGTCGTGGGAGCGCTGACGGCGCTGCTGGAGGGCAAGCCCTTCCCGCTTCCTTCCAAGAGCGTCTGCGACGAGTGCCCGACGATCCGGGAAAAGAAGGCGACGAGCACGCTGAAGCGCCGCCTGGAGGCGGCGGAGTT